>JBLMVP010000021.1:0-2725 GCA_050256755.1 Sphingobacteriales bacterium
CCGAGGCCACCATTCCATTGCAATTATTTTATGGCCCTAACGATTACAAACTCCTGAAGAGTTACAATATTGGTATGCATAATATTATTAACCTTGGCCAGGGTATTTATGCATTTGTTAAATACCTCAACCGTTGGATTGTAATGCCCGTATTTAATTTCCTGAAAGGGATATTCAGCAGCTATGGTATTGTTATTATGTTGCTCACTATTTTTATCCGCTTACTAATTTCACCGCTTACCTATAAAAGCTATTATAGTGGCGCCAAAATGAAAGTATTGCGACCTGAAATTGATGAGCTGAAAAAGAAATTCGGACACGATCAGCAGCTAATGAGTGTGGAACAAATGAAGTTATTTAGAACAGCAGGTGTAAATCCTTTGGGAGGATGTATTCCGGCTTTGTTCCAGATTCCTATTTTCTTTGCATTATTCAGCTTTTTTAACTCAAGCATTGATCTAAGAGGGCAAAGTTTTTTATGGTCTACAAATCTTGCTGCATATGATTCTATAGCCAACCTTGGTTTTAATATGCCTTTTTATGGCAACCACGTAAGTTTATTTACCATTACTGCTACCATTACCAGTTTCTTAATTTCCTGGTATAGTATGAGCCAGACCCCTGATACAGGCAACCCTATGATGAAGTATATGCCTTATATCTTCCCGGTTATCTTATTAGGTATTTTTAACTCGCTGCCATCGGCATTAACCTGGTATTATACTGTTTCCAACGTTATCACACTGGTATTGCAGCTGATAATACAGAAAGTTATTATTGACGAGAAAAAAATTCATGCTGAGATACAGTTAAACAAAACCAAACCAAAAGCAAAATCAAAGTGGCAGGAAAGGTTAGAACAGATGCAGGATGCTCAAAAACAGGCACAGCAACAAAAGAAAAAATAGTCTGTTAAATTATAAGTTCAAAACCTGTTCTGGTGAAGCCAGAACAGGTTTTTTATTAGGCAATGCAACTTGGCGTGTAATTTTATTATCTTTAAATCAATCAAGAAGGAATAAGTATGAAAAGCAGAATTGGAATAGTTGTTATGCTGATGGTTTTAACTGTTTTAGCAAATGCACAAAAACAGTTTACAGAGGGAACAATAGTGTATGATGTAACCGTTAAAACAGGTTCTAATGAACCGCAAAGCGCCGATTTACTTGATGGGGCTACCCAGAAAGTATTTCTAAAAGGAAATATGAGTCGTACAGAAATGACCAGTTTGCTAGGAAGTTCAACTACGATTCACGATGCTAAGAATGGAACCGCCATCCGCTTAAATGAATATGGTGATCAAAAAATAATGACCAAATTGACCAAAGAAAACTTCATTGAGTCAAACAAGAAATATGCAGGCGTTGTTTTTGAGAAATCAGCTGAAGTAAAAACCATTGCGGGTTATAAATGTAATAAAGCAACAGGAAAATTAAAAGACGGGACAACATTTACTGTTTTTTATACAACAGAACTGATACCCATGAATAAAGAATATGATTTGCAGTTTAAAGGATTGCCGGGATTGGCTTTGGAGTATGAAGCCACTCTTGGAGGCTTACAGGTTACTTTTACTGCCTCAAAAATTAATTTTGATATAGTTCCGGCTTCCAGATTTGATGCACCAAAATCAGGTTACCGTGAAATGACTTATGAAGAATCAAGGGGTATTAAATAATTTTGGGTTTAATGATATAAGAAAAATCCCGGCTTATGCCGGGATTTTTTATTTAAGTAAGCTTTTTATTATTTATCCAATCTCGGAGTTTTAAACTTGGAAAGGAAAGTACTTTGCTTGTAAGGAATAATGTAAATCGTGTTGCCTTTGTGATAAGTTACAATTGAATTGTAAATAACTGATTTCTCAGTTCTTTGTATACTGATAATTTTGTTGCTGCGGTACAGCATGCCATTTTTTAAAGAAAAATGCATTGTGCTTTTTAGGTTAGAATACACTTTTGTATTCTTAGCGTCTTTGTTATCCTTCTTGTCTCTAGCCCCAACGAAAGACCCAAAAACAACTCCATACAAGCACATTAGGCTTAGTGTAATGAGTGTTTTACGCATAATTAAGTGTTTTGATGAAACAAATGTAGGTGAATTTATCCTGATATATGATGCCGCTTATCCAAAACTTTACATATTAATTAACGCTCCTTTTAAAAAAATGTTACAAATTCGGAGTTTTTTTTCTGGAAAAGGTTTAATTTACAATAACCCATTATAATTATGAGTAAAAATCCATACCGCCAGGATAGGGAAGAGATGCGGGAGTTACTGAAACAATTTGAAAATCTCAAATCCGGCAGAAGTCATGCCTTCATCGACGAAGATTCTTTCGAACATATCATCGACTATTTTGAAGAAAAAGAAGATGTCCCCACTGCTATTATAGCAGCTGATTTTGCCATTGAGCAATATCCTTATTCTTCTGCCTTGCTCATCCGAAAGGCTGATTTACTTATTGGTACCCGTAAATACAATGATGCTCTTGATTTGCTTGACCGGGCGGAAGTCTTCGGTTCATCTGATATCAACCTCTACATTTTAAAAACAGACATCTTTCTTGCCCTGGATCAGCAGGAGAAAGCAGTGGAATTGCTGGAAGAAGCTATCCATCATTTTGAGGGTGAGGAGCGGATAGAACTGCTTTTTGAATTGAGTGATGTTTATGATGATTACGAAGAATTCGAGAAGGTTTTTGATTGCCTTAAACTCATCCTTG
>JBLMVP010000022.1:0-2868 GCA_050256755.1 Sphingobacteriales bacterium
AATAGTTACTATTCTTTTGCAAGAATGGTTAAAATAAAAACTAAATCATTTCAGATCGCTAAGCCGTAACCAACTTTTACCTTATCCATAACCACATGAGTATAAAAATGTTTAAGGTAAGGGTTATCCATAAGTTTACGTTTTTGAAACTCTTCGTAATGATTCATGTCCTTTGTATTGACGATAAGAACAAAATCATAAGTGCCCGTTACATAATAGCACAAAGAAACTTCAGAGCATTTAAGCATATCCGTTTTAAACTGGTCAATGTCTTTCGAGTTCCCTTCCTGCAGAATATCATCAACAACACAGGTTATCCCAATACCCACTGCACCAGGTGAAATGATTGAAACATCGGCTTCTATTATTTTTTCATTTCTGAGTTTGGTAATTCTTCTTTGAACAGCGCTTTGGCTTAAACTTACCTCCTGACTGAGTTCCTCGGTGGTTAACCTGTTGTTTTGTTGTAGTAACCGTAATATCTTCTTATCAAATTCATCAAGTTGAAGCATTATTTACCCGTTAGGGCTATAAAATTAAGCTGATTTAATTGTTGTTTGGAAAATCAAGCAAAAAATAATCATCTGACTGATGATAATTTGCAGGTTCAAGAATTACAAAATGATTGGATCACAAAAATTGCTTCTTCCGGCCAATAGCATCTTTACAACGGATGAAGTTCAAAAGTTCAGAAACGAAACTGAAGGAACAAAAAATGTTATTCATCTGAATAATGCAGGAGCAGGCTTGATGCCGGACGCAGTAACAAGAGCCTTGATGGATCATATAAAGCTAGAGTCAGAAATAGGTGGTTACGAAGCCTCAGAAATCAAATCTGAGGCTATCAGGGCTTTTTATGAACAGGCTGCCCTTTTTTTTAACTGTAACCCGGCAAACATTGCTTTTACATCAAGTGCAACGGATTCTTATTCAAGAGCATTATCATCAATCCCGTTTAAGAAAGGCGAAATAATTCTTACAGATAAAGACGATTTCGTTTCAAATCAGATCCAGTTTTTATCCTTACAAAAACGATTCGGAATAAAAATTATTCATATCAACAATGCTGCTATTGGCGGAATTGACCTGACCGATCTGGAGGAAAAATTAAAAAAACATCAACCCAAACTTTTAGCGATCACCCATATTCCCACCAATTCAGGTTTGGTGCAGCCTGTAAATGAAATTGCTAAAATATTCAGCCGCTATTCCCGGCAATTCCCTGAAAAGACCTGGTATATTCTTGATGCCTGCCAGTCGGCCGGGCAAATGAAACTGGATGTGCAAAGTCTTCACTGCGACTTTTTAAGTTTAACCGGCAGAAAATATTTAAGAGGCCCAAGAGGCACAGGCGCTTTATATATTTCGGATAAAGCCCTCAATGCAGGCCTGGAACCAATGTTTATAGATATGCGGGGTGCTGAATGGACTAAAAAAGACAGGTACCAACCGCAGCCTGATGCCAAACGTTTTGAAGACTGGGAGTTTGCTTATTCCACCGTAATAGGAACGGGAACAGCTATTGAATACTGCCGGAACATTGGCGAGGATAAAATTTGGCTACAGGTAAAATTGCTCGCCGGCATTATCCGGAATGCATTATCAACAATTGAAGGAGTTAAGATATTTGACCGCGGAGCCAAAAATGGCAGCTCAGTTACATTTCATGTTGCGCATTCCAGACCCGGGTATCTAGTTAAGGAGTTCCTCAGGCGCAAAATTAATGTAGTGGCAAGCTACAGAGCCTATGGTTTGATCGACTTTGATGAAAAGGGTGTTGATTGGGTAATCAGGGCTTCACCTCATTATTATAATACGCTTTCAGAAATTGAATTTTTCATTGAAGCATTAAAAGAAATAATTAAAATAAAATAGATATGCTGGACTTAAGAACAATTTGCGAAAACTGTGGTAAGGATTTACCAAACGATAGCAATGAAGCAATGATTTGCACATTTGAATGTACATTCTGTTCGGACTGTGTAACTACCATTTTACAAAATGTATGTCCTAACTGCGGCGGTGGTTTTGAAAAAAGACCAACAAGACCAACGCAATGTATAACACCGGATTGTCTCAAAAATTTTCCCGTAAAGGTTGGAAAATACAGGCCTGTAGATTATGATAAATTTAAATTACTAAAGGATCATTACCTGAATACGGATCCAAGAAAAAGGTAGTTTGGGAAAAAGTATCAACAAAATCAGAATAGTGTTCGCAGTTTATAAAATTAATATGGCGAGATGGTAACTGAAGTCAATATCAATAAAAAGTTTGATCTGATTAAGGAATACTGGACCCCGAAAATTATAGGTGAGCTAAACGGACAACACGTTAAGCTTGCGAAGATCAAAGACGAATTAATCTGGCACAGCCATCAGCATGAAGATGAAATGTTTATTGTCTTTAAAGGCACATTAATTATGGATTTCAGGGATAAGACCACTGAAACGAAACAGGGCGAAATTTTAATTATTTCCAACGGCGTTGAGCACAGGCCCCGTACAAATGGAGAGGAAGTTTGGATACTGCTGGTCGAGCCAAAAGAAATCAAACACACTGGCGAGGTTGAACACGAAAAAACGGTAATAAACCTGGAATGGATATAACACTTATGTTCCGTTTAACCGTATATTTTTACCAGTTCAGGGGGACCTCATAGGTTCCGTTTAACCGTATATTTTTTACCAGTTCAGGGAAACCTCATAGGTTCCGTTTAACTGTATATTTTTTACCAGTTCAGGGAAACCTCATAGGTTCCGTTTAACCGTATATTTTTTACCAGTTCAGAGGAACCTCATAGGTTCAGTTTAACTGTATATTTTTTTACCAGTTCAGAGGAACCTCATAGGTTCCGTTTAACTGTAT
>JBLMVP010000023.1:0-11427 GCA_050256755.1 Sphingobacteriales bacterium
GAATGTTTTTATGTAGAATCGCATCAGCGAATTTACCGGAGTATGCAAAGCCTGGCACAGAAAAGTATGCCTATTGATTTGCTTACGGTAGTGGAAGAATTGAAGACGAAAGAAGAATTAGAAATGGTAGGCGGGCCTTATGCTGTCACCAAATTAACTAATGCGGTTGTTTCTTCGGCCAATATTGAAACGCATAGCCGTATCATCCTTCAAAAATTTATTCAACGTGAACTAATACGCATCAGCGGCGAAATCATCAGTGATTCTTATGAAGATTCAACAGATGTTTTTGATTTGTTAGATGATGCAGAAAGCAAATTGTTTGAAATTACCAATAATCACCTGCGCAAAAATTTCGACAGCATTGATACGGTATTGGTGAAAACAATTCAGCGTATTGAAGACATGCGTACCCGACAGGAAGATATCACCGGCGTGCCAACTGGTTTTACTTCTATGGACAGGATTACTTACGGTTGGCAACCTACTGACTTAATTATTTTAGCTGCCCGTCCATCAGTAGGTAAAACAGCATTTGCTTTAAACCTTGCACGTCATGCTGCATTGAGTGCCAGCAAACCAACTCCTGTTGCTTTCTTTAGTTTGGAGATGAGTGCTGGCCAATTAGTGCAACGTATTCTTTCTGCCGAGAGTGAAATATGGTTAGAAAAGATTGCCCGCGGTAAAATGGAAGAGCATGAGATGAAGCAGTTGTACAAAAGAGGAATTGAAAAATTAAGCAATGCGCCTATTTTTATTGATGATACTGCTGCGTTAAATATTTTTGAATTGAGGGCAAAATGCCGTCGTTTAAAAAACAAACATAACGTTGGTTTAATTATCATTGACTATTTGCAGTTAATGAGTGGCACCGGTGAAAATCGTAATGGAAACCGTGAACAGGAGATAAGCCGTATATCCCGTGATCTAAAAGGTCTGGCGAAAGAATTACAGGTGCCGATTATCGCTTTATCTCAGTTAAGCCGTGCGGTGGAAAGCCGTAAAGAAGGAAATAAAATGCCACAGTTGAGTGACCTTCGCGAATCAGGTGCTATTGAACAGGATGCGGATATGGTAATGTTCCTTTACCGTCCGGAATATTATGATATCACCGCCAATGAAATGGGAGAAAGCAATAAAGGTGAAACACATGTGCGTATAGCTAAACACCGTAATGGCTCATTGGAAACAATTAAACTCCGTGCATTATTGCATATCCAGAAATTTGTAGAAGATGAAAGCGATTTTGGTGGTGGTGGATTTACTCCGGGTGGTAATTTCCGTCCTTTACCTCCGGGTAATACAGGTGAAGCCGGGCCTAAACTGTTTATACAAAAAGGCAGTAAGATGAATGATTTGGAATTTGATGAAGGATTTGAAGAAGAGACACCGTTTTAAATGATAATACAAAAAAACAAAAAACAAAATCCAAATTGGAAATATAGTCCTGTTTAAGCAGGACTTTTTTATTTTTACTTTTTATGGCACTTCCATTTTTTTATATAGAAAATTATGATGGGAATCGACCGTTGATTACTTTGACAGAGGAGGAATCAAAACATATCATTACTGTTTTGCGGATGAAGATGGGTGAGCAAATGCATTTAACCGACGGCAAAGGAAATTTACTAACCGCTGAAATTGTTGATGACCATAAGAAAAAATGCATTGTTAAAATCCTGTCAACTGTCAATTGTCAACAGCCAACTAAAAAAATTACTATTGCTATTTCATTATTAAAAAGCTCCAGTCGCTTTGAATGGTTTCTGGAAAAGGCAACCGAGATTGGCATAAGTGAAATTATTCCGTTACTATGTACCCGAACTGAAAGACAAAAATTCCGCAGTGACAGGATGAAGAATATTTTAGTTAGTGCTATGCTGCAAAGTCAGCAATGCTGGTTACCTGTGCTCCATGAACCTGTTCAATTTGTTACTTTGGTAAGTAAAGAATTTGGAGATGATGTAAAATTTATTGCGCATTGTGATGAAGGGAATAGACAATCGCTTAATAATTTCCCAATTTCCCAATCATCAAATTGCCTCATCACCATTGGACCGGAAGGTGATTTTACAAAAGAAGAAATTGCTCTTGCTCTGGGAAATAATTTTATTCCGGTAACATTAGGGGAAACGAGATTAAGAACAGAAACAGCAGGAGTAGTGGCAGCAACCATTTTAACAATTCAATAGGGGATACAAATCCCTTCTGCGGTTATTCACCGCAGTGCAGTCTTCCGTTAACCGTCAGCTAAGCTCAGTTCACCACTTTATTAGCGCAACTGCTGCTGGCAAAGGCTTCCGGTTTGGCTTTAAAGGCAAAGCCCATACCGAGTATATAGCCCATTGCTTCGCGAAGAGCTTCGTTACTCTTAAAATGCGGATTAGTGTTGATGTCGGCATGAACTTCCATGTCCACATCATATTCCGTAAATAAGTCGCAGAGTTCGTAAGCAATCTCAATGCTTTTAGCAACTTCCACCAGCATTCTTTCTTTGATGGAATACTGCTTTTTTGTTTTTTCGTTATGGATGAACATAAAGCCACCATGTCCCTCACGAAGAAATACGATCACCGTAGCAAATTCGGTTTCTGCACCTTTTACCTGGGAGTCGGTGCCAATACAAACTTTGAGTCTGAAACCTTTTTCTGTTTCGCGGATAATAGCATCTCGTACTTCGTCTTTAATGGGAATGCGGATATGTTCTCCGTTAAATCTTCTCCAAATCATAAGGAAAGGGTTTCTGTAATTTACGGATTTTAAAATAAATCAACCAAACGGCGAAGGTTAATTGGTTATTAATAACTGTGGAAAAGGGGAAGAAGTTCTGAATCGGCAGTTCCTGACTCTAAGTTTTTTTAAATTGGCAATAATTTTCGATAATCAATACTCTCTGTTGATTAATAAAAACGAAACCGGTTATACAATACCTAAAATTAATACTGCCCGGTACTTAACATTACCAAAGTGCATGCTTCTATTGGCTGAATGTTATTGGTTTTGGCTAAATCATATAACTCATCATTTTCTGCACCCGGGTTGAAGATGATACGTTTAGGTTTTAAGGAGAGTATATAATTATAATATTCTTTTTGATGGACCGGATTTAAATAGATAGTTACCGTATCTATATTTTGGATATCTATTTTTTCTGTTTCAATGTTTACATCTGCTACTATTGTTTTCTTTTTACCGATAGCCACTACTTCATAACCATATTTACGCAAACGAGTTACAGCAAGATTGCTGTAACGTTCAGGGTTATCAGAGGCACCGATTACGAGTGTTTTTTTGCTCATAGGGCAAAATTAGTTTAGATGAAGCAAATAAAAATTTAAAACAAATGATATTGCTTTCCCGGCACTTTAACGATGATTTCCTTTAAAGCATCTTCCAGTAAAGGATAATTAAAAGTAAACCCGGTTTCCAAAATTTTGGTTGGCACTACCCAACGGCTTTTTAATACCAGTTCTGTTTCTGTTCCTATTAACAGGGCGCCAATTCTTAACATCCATTCATATGCAGGCAAACCCAATTTAGTATTGGTTAGTTTTCGTAAAGTTTCCATAAATGTTTTATTAGGTATTGGATTTGGTGAACAGCAATTAAAAGTTCCTTCCAGTTCTTTATGTTCCTGTAACCAATCAATCATCCTGCAGGTGTCTTCAATATGCACCCAGCTGTACATTTGTTTGCCACTTCCCTGGGGGCCTCCTAATCCAAATTTTAATAAATTGAAATAGGGAATCATTACACCACCTGCTCCTAAAGTAATAGCCATACGTAAGGCTACTTTACGGGTAAAGGGAGTTCTTTGTTGATAAAATGTTTTTTCCCAAAGCTGACAAACCTGCACAGAAAAATCATTATGAAACTCCCCGGTATTTTCATCCTGCGGTTTGTCTTCTGCATGGCGGTAGATGGTCGCAGAAGAAGCATTAATCCATAGTTTGGGTGGTGCGATGCAATTACTTATTGCTTCACCAATTACTTTAGTGGCATTGGTTCGGCTGTCAAAGATTTCCTGTTTATTTTTTTCATTATAACAGCAGTTAACTGTTTTACCTGTTAGATTAATAATGATATCACTTTCTTCAAAATCTTTAGTCCAGCCACCCAAACTTTTTCCATCCCATTGACTGTATTTTATATTTGATAAATTGGAGTTATTAATGATAGAATAATTGTTACGGTTGGTCTTTTGGTTATTGATTTTGCGTGTAAGAATGATTATTTCATTTTCTTTTCTAAAATACCGGGTAAGTTCTTCTCCTATAAACCCGCTTCCGCCTGCTATAATAATTTTTTTGTTTTTCATGATGCGTAAATTTAGCTGAATAAGAATAATACAAACCCTGTGATCCCTGCCAGGTTGAAACCGGCAATCCATTTATTGTTTTGAATAATACCGGCAAAATCCATTCTCCCCAGGTATTCTTTAAAAATTAAAAGACCCGTAAATAACAAATAAATACTGCTGAGCAATTCGGTTTGTACAATTATTGTATTAATAATTACCAATGGAATCAGCAGGAGATTGGTGATTAGCGTCAGCATCATTAACTGTCCCAGGTATTCAAATGCTTTTTGTTTAGAAAGAGATAATCCCGGGAGACAATTAATAAGAATCAATCCAAACTGTGCTGATTGTAATTGTACAATAGAAAGATGGTAATAGGGCAAGGGCAATAAAATAACTTTATGAAACAGAAACAATAAAGCAGCATTTACCATAAGACAGAAACTCATAAACAAACTACGGTTAAAATAATTGAAATCAGGTGAGCAGTCAATAACTCCGGGTCCGCATTTCTTTGCTACAATTACTTTTCGGGTATAAGAAATAAATTTATATAGCCTGGTTAAAAACCAATGTATCCGTTTACTATGCCCCAAAGTTTTAATAAAGGGAATTTTGGAACCCAGTATTTCCAGTAATGCAGCAATTCCGTACTGAACAGTTTTTGTTTCTGTATCTCCCAAAGGAATTTCATTCCGGCTTCTGTTAAAATCTAAAAGGTGCAGGAAATTTTCTTCCAGTGTTGAAAACGGTTTTCTTCCTTCCTTTGGAAGAAAATGGAATTTTACAAATTGGGCAGAATACCAGCTGCACAAAGGGCAATTATCATCGTATATAAGTAATTTGTTTTTCATTTTAATCCTGTTTAGGGGCTGTCTGTTTGCCGGCATTCGCTTTTCTTCTTAATGAAAAGAAAACATACAAGTTGAAGAAATGCATAGACCCCAGTATGAGTATTATCAAACCAATTTTTATACTTAACCGTTCTATTACTTCCTGTACGCCTTTTATTGGATAACCTTCCCTTAATGTATAAACTGCATACCCGATGTTGATTAAATAAAAACCTAGCAGGAGCAAATTATTTACAGAGTCAGCCAGTTCCCTGTTGCCATGAAAAATATCAATTAAAAAAACTTTGCCATTTTTAAATAAAGTTCTGGCCACCCAAATGGTAAGGGAAATGGTAATAACCATGTAAAAGCAATAGGTGATGATTACGTAGTTCATAATTGTGTTTTTAAAATTTCAGAAATAATTGAAAATACATAGTAAAATAAAAGCCGGAATTACCGGCTGTCCCTCCCTCTCCTCAGGGAAGGTGCAAAGTTGATGTCATTTAAAGAACTTCATTAAACTTCCCACAAACCAGTTTTCATCAGCCTTCACCATTACCTGCAGCATTTTATCTGCCTGCTGACCAAAACGTTTAATGCCACTTACCGTATCTACAAATTGTTTTACATTTTTATCTTTTTTATCACCATCCACCTCTTCCAGTTGGTCCAGGAGTTTAAGCATTGGTTCCAGTTCCCTTTTCTTTCTTTCCTTAATAATTTGTGTAGCCACTTTCCAAATATCTTTTTCGGCTGTAAAAAACTCTTTACGTTCGCCGGGAATAATCACTCTGTCCACCAACCCCCAGTTTATTAAATCACGGATGTTCATATTTACATTACCGCGACTGATAGATAGCTGTTCCATCATATCATCTTGTGTAAGCGGGTCAGCACTTATCATTAACAACGCATGAATTTGCGCCATGGTTTTATTAATTCCCCAATGGGTACCAAATGCTCCCCAGGAACTGATGAATTGTTTTTTGGCTTCTGAAAGCTTCATGAAAAATGATTTATAAACCAAAGGTAATACTACTTATCAAATTTTCAAAACTTTCTGAAAATATATTTTAAAAAGACTGACCATGTGTTTGTCTGATAAGCCAGGAAATAATACGGGGAAATGGTTTTAGGGTAAAAATAAAAAGATTGGTCACCCATTTTTTTCCAAAAAAACGCTGAATGGTTCGGCCAATGATTAAGCGCTTGCTGAATTGTTTTTTCCATTGCTGCCTGTATTGCTGCTCCATTTCTTCTCTTGTTGAATTGTTCCTGAGAAATTCATTAATACATATGAAAGCAATTTTGCTTCCATGCAATGCCATGCTCATGCCATTGCCGCAAAGTGGAGTAATGGACCCGGCAGCATCACCAACCAGCAATACATGATTTTCAATTTGTGATTTTTTGTTGAAACTGATTTGTGAGATAGTTAAAGGCGACTGGTATAAAATTGTTGAGCTTGAGAGAATTTTTTTTAAATGTGGATTTTGAGTTAACATCCTATTTTCCAATTCAGTGATATCGTTGCCACAGATTCGCAGATTATTGGCGGTTGTCAAATAACATAAACAATAATTACCATTTTCAATTTGAGAAATACCGCAGTATCCATCACTGAAATTATGGAGGGCAATGGTATCGTTAGGCCAGTTTGTTTTGATATGATATTTTATCCCGATATAGTTATTTAATTTGTTTGGCTTCTTGTCAGTAAAACTTCGTTTCCATTTTATATCCAGGTTGCTGCGCTTCCCAAAAGTTCCGGCAACAACTTTTGCTTCATAGCTGTTGTGTGAATCATGAATAGTAAACCGGGAATTACTGTAGTTTATATCGGTCACTTTTGTTTCTTCCTTTATAATAACTCCTGCTTGTTTTGCTATTGCGGCTAACTGTGCATCCAGCGTATAACGGCTGATACCAAAACCACCCAGACCCAAATTTGATTGTATGGTTTTTCCATTGGGTGATGAAACTATCAGTTTTTTAATTTTTGGTAATTTCATTTCACTCAACGGAACACCCAACTCTTCCAGAAAGTCCCATGACTCAAAACTTATATACTCACCACAAACTTTATGAAAAGGGTATTTTTCTTTTTCGAATAAAATAACTTTATATCCCTGCCGGGCAGATTGTATACTCAGTGCGAGACCCGCTAAGCCACCACCAATAACGGCTATATCATATGTGGGATGTTCAGATTTCATGTTTAAATATCAGCAGCCAGCGAAAGGCCCATTTCCATTTTATAGTAACAGGTTGACAAGTTGATAAGTTGACAAGGTTTTGTATTTCTGCTTTATTAAATCCTCTTAATACACTTAATGGAGCATCATTTTTAACCAAATAGGATTTTGAAAAAAGTTTTGTCAGCCATTTAATGGAATAGTAAGCTAAAGGGTGCCTGTGTAAATCATTTATAAAAAATCCCATTGTTGAATTTTTTTTCATCCAATTAAGTTGTTCAGTCAAGTCCTCATTTGTAAAATGATGGCAGAAAAGTGATGAGAAGATTATGTCAGGCTTTTTGTCAAAATGTGCCAATTGATAATCTGAGGTGATAAAATTAACATCTAATTTCCTGCAATTTTCTTTGGCGTATGTAACGCAGTCTTTATTGATATCAATACCAATAAATTTTGCCTTTATGTTTTTCTTTTTGCACCAACGGTAAATGGCTTTTAAATTATCGCCACCACCGCAGCCGATTTCTGCAATGGTTAAGTGATTGGATTGCTTGTTTTTTTGTAATAGAGTTTTTATTCCATTGAGAGTAATTTTATGCCCCCCGAGATATTTATTGATAAACTCCAGTTCCTGCATGTTCCTTTTAATATCTTCAAAGGGAATATCATTCCTGTCGAGTAATTCTTTTTGATATGAACGTTTGGAAAAATCAGGCATGTACCGAAGCTACAAAAGTTTCCAGTGTAAGACCGGGGCCAAAAGCTGCACCAAATATTGTTTGATTGGAATTGTAATCCATCTCTTTCATTACCTCTTTTAATACAAATAAAATAGTAGGAGAGGACATATTGCCAAAATTATTCAGCACATCATAACTTTCCTGTAATTGTTCGCCGGGCAGTTCAAGACTTTTTTGAATTGCATCCAGTATTCTTTTACCACCGGGATGAATACACCAATGAGTTATTTGTTCTTCTTTGATTCCGGATTTTTTTAGAGATTTTTCAAACAGTGTTTTAAAATCTTCTTTAATAAGTTCAGGAATATAACCACTCAGCGTCATCAAAAATCCAGAGGAAGAAAGTTCCCATGCCATATCTTTTTTACCGCGACTGATTATTTCTGAATAAAAATCATTTATCACCAATCCCCTGTGCTCATACTCATCATTGGTTATTAAAGCTGCGGCTGCCCCGTCGCCAAATAACATGCTTGAAGTAATGTTATCTGTTGTTGCTTCCCGTTGAAAATGAAGCGTACATAGTTCGGTACAAACAATCATCACTTTAGCCGCTTTATCATTATTACATATACTATCAGCCATTTTCAGTGCATGTATGGCGGCATAGCAACCCATGAAATTTAGTGAAGTACGGTAAATATTTTTGGGAAGATCCATTAAATCTATCACCTGTAAATCCAATCCAGGGGCACTCATACCTGTACAGCTTACCGTAATTAAGTGAGTGATTTCTGTGGGATGAATTTTATGTTCAATACAGTCACGGATAGCATCTACACTTAACGGAGCGGCATATTTTTGATACCATGCCATTCTTTGCTCTAAGGATGGAAATGGCTCAAGATTTTCACTTTGCGGGTAAAATTTCCATTCCGGTAATGTGCGACAGTAATCAGGAATAACGGAGTAACGGTTTTTAATGGCACTTTGATGATATAAAAATTTCATTTTACGTTTATCCGTATCGTTCAAGGCATAAACATACTGCATGAATTGCAGGATATCTTCCTGTTTATGCTTATGCTGTGGAACTGCTGTACCTATGGAAATTATTTTAGCCAAGATGGTTTAGTATTAAAACAGTGATAAATCCAAGGTTAGTGCAAGCAGAAGCAAGTAAATTCATCCGCATTGTATTTTTAAAATTGGCTTCCGCTTCATTCTTCCAAACTTTTTTAGCCCAAATAAAAAAATATACGAGGATGGGAACTAAAAAGATTTGCAGAACAAGGAATTCTCTTGTTTGAAGTGTAATAAAAAACCAATCAGCCAAAATTAAAAACGCCAAAAGGTAAACAATTCCGGTAAATATGAATGTGCCACGATAGCCTAACTTAGAACTAATTGTTTTTACTCCATCTTTTTTATCTGCCTCGTGCTGGTAAATTTGAGTTAGCGGATAAAAACCACCAATCAACAATGTTGCAGCGAGTATTGCCTGCGGACTTGTATTAATAAATGTATCAGAGTTACTGCTTCCGTAAAAAACCATAAAGTAAGTTACACCGCCCTGGAAGATGATGACCGTCAGGTATCCGACAAAAGGATACCTTTTTAATCGGATGCCACGGTAACTATAAGCTCTGGAGGCTAAAATGTACAATACAATACATAGAGCAAACCACCAGTTAATAAAACAACTCAATATAATAGCAATAATATCCATCGCTACTGATGTATAAAACAATTGTTTGGTTGGTTGTAATGGATTAGCTAATCCTCCAATAGGAGTTTCATCCCTGTCCATATAAGAATTGTAGCCATTGCTTGATGGATAAACCAGCATATGAAGAATAATAAAAATCAAGATTGCTTTCCCCGTATCAATATCCGGCACCTGGCTTAAAGCAAACCAGTAAACCGGCATCAGAAAAAAAGAAAAATGAAAACGGAGCAGCTGAATGGTGGATTTCTTTATCAAAGCGGTTAAATATTTTTATTTGAATGGATGACTTTTTAAAACTAATCATAATTTTTTTCCTGCAAAGGGAACATATGTTATAAGTATAATAAAAAAGCCGCTCTTTACAGAACGGCTTTTACGTTTATAGGTGCTAAATTATTTGTGTTCCAGCTTAACAGTATCAACTACTGTGGTTTGTCCGAGTACAACTGTTACACTGCGTGTTGCATCTTTATGAATAGTATCATTAGGAACATAAGAGAAAGTATAGTTGCCTGCTCCAATATCCCCTATCCAGTATTGACCATTTGTTGTATCTGTTGCAGTGGATGCAATGGTATCAGTTCCCTGTATAGCGTACACAAAAGTTTGCGTAGAATCAGGGGCTACCACTCCTTTTACATTACCGCCAGATGGAACGAAGGAAAGAACCCTTAACACAGGCTTCAATAAATATTTACCGCTATTACCAGCTTTAACGATAGATTTACCCGCATCAAAATCTAAAATTAAACGATACAAAACACCACCAGTAACATCCTGGTGAATTTGTACTTTCAATCCTGACTGCTGGGCACTGGGAGTAGTTAAATTAATTTTTTCGTTATCATTAGTAATGATATAATTATTATCGCCCAATATTAAACGAATTTGTGATATGGAGCCTGCAGGAATTTCTGCATCGGCTAAAATGGTGTCTTTACCATTGGTTAAATCCAGCAGGTTGTAAACACCTGGGTGGGCTCCTCCCACTGTTATTTCGCTGGTATCCCCCATTTTAATTTTTACTTCTTTGATATCTACCCATACCTCTTTAACATTTGGGTCGGGGCTATCTGTCAAACGCACCTGAAGCCTTGGTTGGCTGCTAGTGCTGCTACCTGCATTTTTTTGACAGCTGAAAAGAAATGTGCTCACTGTTGCTATAGCAATCACGGGCATTAATTTGCTCAATTTCAGTTTCATACGGTTTATTTTTTAATTTGTATAGAATTATAAATACTTTGTTACGATGTGGTATTTTCAAACATCGTTCCAATTTTTAGCAGTGTGGATAATTGGGTAGGTTTTTGAAAGGAATATGCAAAAATAACAAGAGTTTACAAAAAAAGCAAGCAGCCAATATGAAAAATCCCTTCTGCATTATAAAGGTGATTCATATGTAGAACTAATAAATATAAAAATTAAACTAACATCGTAACCGGGTTTTCCATATACTTCTTCAATGTTTGAAGGAAGGCAGCACCTACTGCGCCATCTACACTTCTGTGATCGCAACTCAACGTAACTTTCATTACATTTCTTACACCAAATCCATCACTTTTTCTTATCACTTCTTCTTTTATTCTTCCTACCAGGGTCGTGATCGCCGCGCTGGTTGTCTCGGGCCTTATGGTGTATGTCGCCGGTAAGGTGCAGATCATGCGGCTGGGATACCAGATCGACGACC
>JBLMVP010000024.1:0-11027 GCA_050256755.1 Sphingobacteriales bacterium
CTTTTACAATATTGTTGTAGCCCGTACAGCGGCAAAGATTGCCGCTGATGCCCCAGCGAATTTCTTCTTCAGTCGGATTATTATTTAGAGACAGCAATTCGGTGGCACGCATAAGCATACCAGGAGTGCAGAAGCCACAATGCAATCCATGATTTTCTTTAAACCCTTCCTGCAATGCAGTAAGCGGACCACCTTCAGGTGCCATTCCTTCAACAGTACTGATAGACTTACCATTGGCCTGAACCGCCAAAATAGTACAGGATTTGACACTCTTTCCATCGAGAAGAATAGTGCAGGCGCCGCAACTGCTGGTATCACAGCCAATGTGTGTGCCTGTTAGATTCAGTACTTCTCTAATCATATGCACTAACAAGAGACGGGGTTCCACTTCTAAAGTATGCTCCGTACCATTAACGGTAACTGTAATTTTCTTTAGCATTTTTATAAATATTTTTTTTGATAAAATCAGTTTTCTGTCAGGTGATATATCATCCTTTAGCTCTTTCAACTGCTTTAAGAATCATACGCTTTACTAACACAGCTACCATAGCACGTTTGTATTCTTCACTACCCCGTAAATCAGCGGAGGGGCTGCAATCTTCAGAAGCATATTTAGCCGCTTCAGCAATAGTTTCATCTGTAATTGGTTTGCCTATCAAAGCCTTTTCACTTCTTGATGCCCGCAAAGGAGTAGGATTCACATTGGTAAGGCCAATACCTGCAGCAGTACAAACACCTTTGGCATCAAGGGTTAACTGAACTGCAACGCCAGCTGTAGCATAATCACCTACTTTCCGTTCCAGCTTATGATAAGCGCTTCCGGTGCCGGATGGAGGAACAGGTATCTGGATTTCTGTAAGGATTTCCCCATGCTGCAATGCGGTCATGTAAAATCCAAAAAAGAATTCATCAATGGGAATGCTGCGTTCGCCATCAGCACCTGTAGCAATAACGGTTGCGTTTAAAGCCAGCATTACAGCGGGATGATCGTTGGCTGAATCGCCATGGGCAAGGTTGCCCCCAACCGTGCCCCTGTTGCGCACCTGCGGGTCTGCAATTAATTTGGTAACATCGGCAAATAAGGGGAAATGTTTTTTCAACAAATCGGAGTGTTCTATCTCGGCTTCCCTGGTAAGGGCGCCAATTTTTATTACCCCTCCATCTTTTTTTATATGCGAAAGGCCGGGAATGCCATTAATATCAATAAGCCATTCTGGATTGGCAAATCGAAGTTTCATCATCGGTATCAGGCTATGGCCACCAGATAGAATTTTGGCATCCTCGCCGTACTTGTGCAGCAAAGATATTGCCTCTGCTAACGTACCCGGGGATTCGTACTGAAAGGACTGAGCAATCATAATTGTTGTTTTTATTTATGTACAATAAAGTCCTGAAATCAAAAAGTTGTATTTATTTATTACACCACTTGTAATTTACAAAAAACAGCCCCTGCGAAAACAATGATTTTTCTACATTAATCTCTGTTTTTGATCATCAATTCCGATGATTTGATTTCTTCTGTTCTAATAAAAAACCTGCTGATCTTTCTAAACAAAAAAAGTAGACTTCCATTTAGCCACACACCCAAAAAAACAAATAGTACACCACTGTAAAACAAAGCAAGTCCTCCACTTTTAGCAACGCTGAATAAAACACATGCTGATCCTGTTAAAGCAAGCAGCAGGGAATATCTTGTTCTATTATCACGATAATTAAAAACTATGCCGGCAAGAGTAATCCCGCAAAAAAGTACTGAAAGCAAAAAGGTAGTGGAAGAAGAATGTGCATTTGTAGTAGTGAAAGTTCCTGCCTCACTACAAAGAACGAATGTACTTGAATATGCTATGAAACAAAAAGGACATTTAGGCAATACTATCAGAAGAAGACCCGTAAAAAAGCTGATGCTCTTTTTATCCCGGGGCAAATGGTATTTATTATACTTTACGCAATGTTTACTTTCACATAGCATAACCGAATCGAAAGAGTTCTGTCTCTGAAGTTACATAAATTAGAGAGTAAAAAAACATTTTCCGTAAATAGTCAGACAAAACTGTATTAATATTCAGGATGTATTCCGTTGTTCAAATTTCAGCCTGCTAATTGCTGACGTTCACAAATGCCGGGTTATCTTTTTCCATTACAATTACCTATTCAGCTTAGCTACATTTCCTGCAAATATTTACGTACAAAACGGATAGACATGGCACCTTCTCCTACTGCCGAAGAGATACCCGTCATTGCACCAAACCGCACATCACCCGATGCAAAAATTCCCGGTACACTTGTTTCAGGCATAAAGGGTTCTCTTTTTAATTTCCAAAACGTATTAAATGATTTGTCTTTCATTAAATCACTTCCGCTTATAATAAACCCTTTTTCATCTTTTAGCACAAGATCGTTCAGCCAGGCTGTACTTGGTTTAGCGCCAATATAAATAAACAATGCTTTTGCGGGTACTGTTTTTTCTTCACCTGTTTTTCCATTTTTAAGTGTAATGGTTTCTAATACTGTTGAGCCTGTGCATGCAATTACATCTGTATGGGCAATTACCTGTATGTTGGGTGTATGGCTAATATTTTCTACCAGATAATTGGCAGCTATTTGTGAAAGCGCATCACGCCTTATAATAATGTTTACTTCTTTGGCAAATTTGCTCATGTACATGGCTGCCTGGCAGGCTGAATTACCTCCGCCCACAATGTATATAATTTCATTACGGCAGGCATTTGCCTCTACTGCTGCAGCGCCATAATAAACTCCTGACCCTGTAAAATTTTCTATCCCGGGAATGTCCAGTTTTTTATAGGCAACTCCTGTTGCAATTACAATAGCCTTGCTATGTATTTGCGAACCATCCACCAACTCCGTTATTTTATAACCATCTTTAACGGTAATATTTTTTACTTCCTGCGGGGTAATAATTTCTGTTCCAAAGCGAAGGGTTTGCGTGATGGCTCTCCTTGACAACTCTGCTCCTGAAAGACCAGAAGGGAAACCCAGATAATTTTCAATACGCGCACTGCTGCTTGCCTGTCCTCCGGGGTTGCTTCTTTCTATAAGAAGTGTTTTAAGTCCTTCACATGAACCATATACCGAGGCAGCTAGCCCGGCAGGTCCTGCACCAATGATGAGTACATCATACATTTCTTTGCTTGCCTTTTGCTGAAGTCCAACCCGTTCAGCAAGTTCAGTTAATGAAGGATCCTTTATGAAAGAACCATCTTTCAATACCACCAATGGCAAATCTGATTTTGAAACATTGGTGCTAATTAAATATTTTTCTGCTTCTGCATCCTTTTCAATATCCATCCATATGTAGGGTACAAGGTTGCCTGAAAGAAATTCTTTGAGCTTGTGACTCTTTGGCGACCATTGAAAACCTATAATGCGGGTAGCTTCATGATCTGGTTTGTAAAATGCCTGCCATTCGTCAAGCAAATCATTTACAACCGGGAACAATTTTTCTTCCGGCGGATGCCAGGGCTTAAGCAAATAATAATCCAGCTTCACATCATTGATTGCTTTTATAGCAGCTTCAATATCGGAGTAGGCGGTAAGTAAAATTTTTTTTGCAGAGGGAAAAATTTCATTGGCCTTTTCAAGAAATTCAATGCCTTCCATTTCAGGCATCCGCTGATCAGAAATAAATAGAGCCACCACTTCATTCTTCAACTTTAATTCTTTAATTACTTCAAGCGCTTCAATAGCAGATTCTGTTGCAGCAACTTTGTATTCATCACGGTATTGATTCCTGATGTCCCTTTGTATTGCCCGTAGCACCTGCGTGTCGTCATCAATAATAATGATGTAAGGAAGTTTCATTTTTTATATTGTTTATAAATTACTGATTTAATGTGATGCTGGTTTCTGCACCAGCGGGATGCAAACTAAAAACTCAGTCCTGCCGGGTTCTGACTTAACTTTTATTTCACCGTTATGATTTTTTACAATCCTGTTTACAATATCCAACCCAATTCCTGTTCCTTCTCCTACTTTTTTTGTGGTGAAGAACGGATCAAAAATTCTTGATTTGATTTCGGGTGGAATTCCCCTGCCGTTATCAATAATTGAAACCATTATATTTTTATCATCACAGAGTGTTTCAATAGTAAGCGTTCCATTTTTTTCAAGTGCAAAGATGGCGTTATCAATCAAGTTTGTCCAAACCTGGTTAAGTTCCCCAACATAAGCGGGAACATCGGGCATGTCATGACAAAACTTTTTATTGACTTCAATATTTTTTTCACGGAGTTTAAATCCCAAAAGCGTAAGTGTATTTTCAATATCCTGGTGAATGTTGGTAGGCTGCAAATCATTAGTCATGTCCATATGTACATGACTTTTAATGGATGTCACCAAATTAGAAATGCGGCTGGAAGCATGAGCCAGGTCTTTAATAATTTTTTGAGAGCTTATTAAATTCTCCAACCATGGAATTACCTGTGTAAATGAATTAGGGCCTAAATCAATGCGGATGTTTTCAAGCTCCTCAATCGAAAATCCGTATTCTGAAAATGTTTCTGCCGTTTCTCTTGCTGTTATCCCGTTTTTTTCCAGCCACTCCTCAATCTCATCTTCGTTTTGCATACGCTGAAATGTTGTTCGTTTGCTGGTTTCTGCCAGCCTGTTTTCCTTTTTCTCCACCAGCATGCGTATGTTTTCAAGATGCTCCGGTGTCATTTTACATTGCAGCAATTTTTTGGTGAGTTCGTAATTACGGTTTAATCTTTTGGCGAGTTCATCTGAAATTCCCCTGATGGCGGCTGCCGGATTATTCATTTCATGTGCAATACCCGCAGCAAGATTGCCCAGGGCATTCACCTTTTCATACTGTAATTGGGTGGTGGCAAATGCTCTTGCCCTTTGAGTCATGTAACCTATAAGCTTTTGAATAAAATCAGGGTTGAGCTGCTCCAGTTCGGCAAAATATTTTTTATGTATACGAAGTGTTTTTACATTCCCTAATGCATAGGAATAGCCGGGGAAAGTTTTCATTCTTGAATAAGGCATTAAGCCGCCTATACCACCGGTAACATCATTATTTTCGAAAGTGAAGTAATAAACCTGGCGACCGTTAATGTACATATAAAAAGCAACCTTGCCTGAGAGTAAAATCCACATCACTTCAGCCGGCTCACCATATTTTCCTATGATTTCCCCATCTGGATATTCATGATACTCCGAATGGTCCAATATCCATTGGAGATGTTCGTCAGGCAGCTCCTTTAACGCAATAACATTTTTTAAATCTTCGATAGTTACAACTTGCATTGTGAGATAAATTTGTTGTAAGGTGTTAAGTCATAACTGCTAAAACAATATTCAAAACTACTTTTATCGCTGTGTATGAATAGTTAGATAAGATTGCCAAAATTTTAAGGCTGCAAATCGGGGAAAGAATCCATACTGAAAGTTAACTAACTTTTATATTAATTTCAGATAACTCTTTGCGATATTAGAAAAGACGGTTTCTATAAGAACCCCAATAAGATATATGCTATTTTATAGGCTTCTAAAATAATGCAGAGAAAATATTATTCACCAAAATAACTGAAGAAGTGGAAATTTTATAATTGCAAAGGATTCCCATTATCATAAGTAAGCCAGGTAACTTCCAAAGATGCAATGATTTAAATGGATTTGTAATGAGATCAAATAAAATCTCTACTCTTCTTTAGTAATAAACTCTGGCGTTAATTATTCCCACATAATACACAAAATTGTCAGCTAAAGGTAAATTTACAAAAAATAAAAGTAAATAAATACTTTTATTAAGAACTAGTTCATACCTTTGGTTTATCAAATCATCTCAAAATTTTATATATGCAAACTACAATTACAGAAAACACTCTCAATGTAACCCTGTTGGAACCCCGGCAAAAACACCCGACAATTTTTATTCGCTTTGATGAACTGGCAGAGGGGGAAAGCTTAACCATTCACAACGATCATGACCCTAAACCTCTCTATTACCAGTTATTGGGCGAAAGAGGAAATATATTTACGTGGGAATACCTGGAGCAGGGGCCGGAATGGTGGAAAGTGAAAATCACCAAACGTATCAGCGGAGAAAATGAAGAAACACTGGGGCAAATAGTCGCCAAAGATTTGAGTAAAGCCCGGGTATTTAAAAAATATGGCTTAGATTTTTGTTGTGGCGGAAAGAAAACCGTGAAAGAAGCCTGTGCCGAAAAAGGGATTGATGTGACTAAAGTGGAACAGGAATTGCAACAAGCTGAAAAAATGCCATCATCCCGTCCGTTACCATATGGAGACTGGAGTCTGGATTTCCTGGCTGATTACATAGTGAACACCCATCATAGCTATGTAAAGAAAAATTTACCTGATATAAAAGCTTATGCAGAAAAAGTAATGAAGGTGCATCGTAATCATCATCCTGAATTAGCACGTATACACCAATTGGTAGAAGAGATAAATGCAGAATTAACAGCACACCTGGTTAAAGAAGAAAAGGTATTGTTCCCTTATATTAAAGAATTGGTTGCTGCAAAAAATAATACACAACCATTGCTTGCCGCACATTTTAGTACAGTTCAAAACCCAATTAATATGATGGAGATGGAACATGAACTGGTGGGAAAGAACCTCGATGAAATCAGAAAACTATCCAATAACTATCTAATACCCCAAGATGCCTGCGCCAGCTACAGTTTACTATTCCGGATGCTTGATGAATTTGAAGAAGACCTTCATTTGCATATTCACCTTGAAAATAACATCCTGTTTCCAAAAGCACTGGAAATAGAAAAACAATTAAACAAATGAAAGAGCAAACTCCCATAAAACGACATTCCGCCATTGTTTCATTTTCCAAAGACCATCATTTTGGATTGTTATTAGTGTGGAAAATAAGACAGGGTTTAAATAAAGCCATCGATACTGAAAGAATCAGCAATTATGTATTGTTCTTTTTTAAGGAAGACCTTGAAAAACATTTTAAAGAAGAGGAACAATTACTTTTTAACAAACTGCCCGTTGATGATGTGTTAAGAAAACAGGCAGAAGCAGAACATCAGTCTATCTATAAAATAGTGACTGGTATTGAAAAAAAGAAAGGCGATACAGCCCTGCTCAATCAACTGGCGGATGAACTGGAAAAACATATCCGTTTTGAAGAACGGGAACTGTTCAATCATCTTCAAAACAATATTAAAGAGGATGATTTGGAAGAAATAGCAAAACGTTTTTCAAACAACAGTAAAGCAATTGATGCAAAATGGGAAGACACGTTTTGGGAGATTAAATAGTTATTTTTTCAATTGATTATAAATCTTAATAATTGTATGAAAAAAATAGTAACAATGCTACTGGTAACAGGTCTCTTGCTGGCTTGTAATTCAGGAAATGATAATAAAGGAAATACTGATTCAATATCAACTGAAGAAAACCATCAGGATCATGAAAAAAAATCTGAAGGGCTTATTTTAAATAATGGCGCTAAATGGAAGGCAGATTCCACAACATTACTGAATGTAGCCTTATTGGAAAATATTGTTTCCGCTGCTAAGAAAGAAAGCCTGGAAAACTATATTCAGACAGCAACCCAATTGCAGGATGGCTTGAATAAAATGATTACTGAATGTAAAATGAAAGGTGCTGATCATGATACCCTGCACCAGTGGCTTGAACCACTGATGGAAAAAACGAGAGATCTTAAAAAAGCAACGTCCACTGAAAATGTAGCGGCAATTATGAGTGAAATTGATAAACACCTTAACCTGTTTGCACAATACTTTGAATAATCATGATTATCAATGCCAATACAAAAATTGCTGAATTGCTAAAGCAACATCCCGATGCTCTCGAAACTATCGTCAGCATTTCCCGGAAATTTACAAAGTTGAGAAATCCACTTTTACGCAAAGTAATTGCCCGCAGAGCCAGTATTGCAATGGCTTCAAAATTGGGTGGCTGCAGTGTAGATGATTTTTTGAATAAGTTGCAGCCATTAGGTTTTGAAATAGATAAAGCAGCTATTATAACAGATAAGAATGATGAAAAGAAACCTGTTCCGGAATTCCTGAAAAATATACAGCCGGGTAAAATTATTGACCTGGATGTACGTCCGGTTATTGAAACAGGTAAAGACCCGCTGAGCATTATTCTGCAAAAAGTGAAAATACTTGAAACAGGGTATGTGCTTAAAATTATCAATAGTTTTGAACCCACTCCATTAATGCACTTACTCGGTAAACAAGGCTTTGTATCGCATGCTGAAAATATCAGCGATGAACTGGTGCATACTTATTTTTATAAGAAGACAGACAAACCTCTGGTATTTGAATCTAATGCAACTACTTATTCAGAAGGCTGGGATGAAATATTGAACCGCTTTAACAGCAAACTAGTAACTGTTGATGTAAGAGAATTGAAAATGCCGTTACCAATGCACACAATCCTTGAAGCATTGGAAACTTTACCGGAGGATAAAGCATTGTTTGTTTATCATAAACGTATTCCTGTTTTCCTCCTGCCCGAACTGGAGGAACGGAAATTCATTTATCGCATCAGGGAAATCAGTGATGCAGAAGTACATCTGTTGATTTATAAAGACTGATATGTTTGCTACCCCCGGAAATACTATAACGGCAAAAACCACTTCCTATAAAGTGGTATTGCCGTTTTACCTGTATGCTGCTGTTGCTTTTCTTTTCGCCACCATTCTTTTATCATTATCTGCAACTGATATTGTAAAACATTATTTCCATCCGCATACATTAGCCATCACCCATATCATGGCTCTTGGCTGGGGTACTATGATAATTCTCGGTGCCAGTCATCAAATGGTTCCTGTACTCATTGAAGGTAAATTGTACAGCAATAAACTGGCATATACTTCTTTTATATTAGCAGCATTGGGCATTCCTTTGTTGGTTTATGGCTTTTATGTATTCAATATGGGTTGGCCGGCGAAATGGGGCGGACGATTAGTAATATTGGCCATCATTGCTTATCTCATTAATCTCGCGGCAAGTATGAAAAGAAGCAAGCATGAAAATATACATGCTTTGTTTGTCTTCACAGCAGCATTATGGTTACTCGCAACAGCTACCGTTGGTCTGATGCTGGTATACAACTTTACTTATCCTTTACTATCTAAAAATTCTTTAGATTTTCTTCCATTACATGCACATATTGGCATTGTTGGCTGGTTTTTATTATTGATAACAGGAATAGGCTCCCGGTTGATACCCATGTTTCTTATTTCCAAGTACAATAACATCCGGCAGCTCTGGTGGATTTATGGTTTGATTAATGGAGGGCTATTGGCATTTTTCTTTATTTTTTTAAATACGCATAACAGATTGCTGTTAATCTTCCCGTTACTTGCCGTAGCAGCAGCCATTATAATATTTGGGAATTTTTGTTATAAGTCTTATCAGCAACGCATACGCAAAAAAGTGGATGAGCAAATGAAAGTATCATTACTTTCAGTGCTTATGATGTTGTTACCAATAATCTTCCTTGTTATCATTATTGCATTACTGATACTGTCGCCTGAAGAAAATATTAGCCTGGTTATTAGTTATGGATTTATTATTTTTTTCGGGTGGATTACAGCTATCATACTGGGCATGACTTTTAAAACGCTTCCTTTTATCGTCTGGAATAAAGTATATCATCATTTGGCCGGAAAACAGAAAACACCGAATCCCAAAGACCTGTTCAGTAATACAATTTTTAAATGGATGAGTGTAGTTTATATTCTTGGTTTTGTATTATTCACAGCAGGCATTTTACTTCGTTACAGCATTGTTATGCAATCTGCCGCTGTACTATTGTTACTCACTTCTTTTTTGTATAACTGGAATGTGATAAAATTGCTGTTACATAAACCTGCTGCTATATGAATGTAATTACAAACAATAATATAAAATGCACAGTAGCGCTGGCCATCTTGCAAAATGTAATAGATCCGGAAATAGGTTTGAATGTGGTTGACCTTGGGCTGATTTATCAATTGGATTTTGACGAAGCAGAAAAAAAGATTTATTGCAGGATGACCCTTACCACACAATTCTGCCCCATGGGAGAATCCATCACCAATGCTGCGAAAGAAACATTGAAAGCCAGCTTCCCGGAATACAACATAGAAATTGAATTAACTTTTGATCCATCCTGGAGTCATGAAATGATTTCAGAGGAAGGATTTGAATTTTTAAACGAAAGATAAATGCTTAGTCTTACTTGTAAAACAGCCATTAAAGCCGTTATTTACCTGGCCTCAAAATTTGGATCCGGAGAAAAAGCCGGCATCAAAGAAATTGCTGAATTTATTAATGCCAGTGAACATACTGTGGGCAAAATGCTGCAAACATTGGTAAAGGAAGCAGTGATTAATAGTGCGAAAG
The DNA here is from genome assembly GCA_050256755.1 of Sphingobacteriales bacterium. Taxonomy (GTDB): domain Bacteria; phylum Bacteroidota; class Bacteroidia; order Chitinophagales; family Chitinophagaceae; genus AWTP1-9. The sequence goes on from JBLMVP010000024.1 coordinate 10,374, forward strand.
GCCCAAATGGTGGATTTTATATCTCTGCAAAGCAAAAGAACCAGTCAATCATGAACGTAATAGATGCTATTGATGGCAAAGAAGTGTTTGACGAATGCGGTCTTGGACTAAGTAAATGTTCTGCCACACATCCCTGCCCAATACATAATGATTACAAAATCATCAGGGATCAATTTAAAACTATGTGCCAGGAAAAAAAAATAAATGATTTATGTGAAACTGTAAACGATGGATTTGCTTATTTGATGGGGTGATTTTATTTGTTTCGGCAGGGAACAGGGTCCCGGTTACCTGGTAAATCTTTATCTTTCAAAATATGCTTGGCCAATCCGGATTGTCCTCAAACCGAAGCATATTCAATCTTCATTTACTTAAGCATTCCTACCAAAAACCGTGCTTATATAATAACAAGCTGCCTGTAAAGGGTTTAAAGCGACCCATAGGATTCATCTTCGCTTCATATGGCTTAAAAATATTGGTCAGGTAGACAGAATAATTTACTTTCGTGGTCCGGAAAACTTTCTTGATTTAAGAAAAAAAGAGGGTTTAGTGAGTAGGGCAAAATGACGTGCCATCCGGTTAGCAGTAAACTCCAAAACAAACTGCGTGGCTTTAGACCAGACATTTTTATTGCTTAGTAATGGTAATCCAATT
>JBLMVP010000025.1:0-9760 GCA_050256755.1 Sphingobacteriales bacterium
ACTGCGCAATAAACAGAATAATAAAAACTTTTTTAAATATTCTCCAGAAACGACGTAGGCCATTGGATTTTGGTGATTTCTTTTTTTCTGCGGTCATCTATAGTATTAAATGATGGATAAAGAAACATCATTTATTTTAATTTATCTCCATAAAAAACCAATCCCCATATTATCAGAATTCCAAAACCAATTAATATTGATCCATTAACCCGGTTAATCACATGGATATTGTGTGGAGTAAGTTTGTTTCTGATCTTTCCTGCGAGCATCACTTTGGTAATATCAGCAGTTAATACTATTCCAAGACAAGTTGTAAAAATGATAAAACGGTTCCATAAAGTAAGGGTGATAAATGTTGTGGAAGTAGTAAGCCAGAACAAAATAACTGCGGGGTTAAGTGTGTTCATAAAAAACCCGGAAAGAAATATTTTTATATAGTCACTCTTTTTCCTTGTATGAATAATTTTACCTTCGTCATTTACTGTTATTTTTTTAAAAAAAACAAAGTACACTCCAACACCAATTAAAAAAAGGCTTCCAACAATACCTACTTCTTTTTTATGTTCTGATATATTGCGAAAAAGTTCAGTAAAAAAATTACTTGCCGCAACCAATGCAATATCACTAAAGGAAACCCCCGCCACAAATGCTAATCCTCCCTTGTGTCCATTATTTAAACTTTGTTTAATAACAGAAAATAATATCGGCCCAACGGATATACTCAGCAACAATCCCAATGCTATTCCTTTTATCAGGGCTTCAATCATTAATCTGTTTTATTGTATTAAAAGTAAGAAACACTTATGCAATTTTACAAATAAAAAACCGCCATCCTGCAAAAGCAGAACGGCGGCCGAATCTATGGGTTATTATAAGGTGCCGGTAGTAATAAATTTTTGCCAGTCAATCAGCATTTCTCCTTTCAGTACTCTTGGAAATTTATGTTGCCCGCCCAATTTTCCTTTTAGCTCCATAAATTTCATAAATTTTTCTTCCGGCATTACATCAATCAATACTTCTTTTAAAGCACTGGTTCTTTCTGTTGCATAATCATCATTCAGTTTTTTAAGATGATTGTCAATTTTTTTTATCAGAATATCTTTATCCACTTTATCATCACAGGCAACATACCAGTGATGCGCAAAGAAAGATTCGTAGGGAACACCCGCTACTGTAAATTCTGGTATGCAAATATTCATTTCTTCAGCGGCCATTTGTATGGCTTTATTCATATTATCAACACTCAGGTGTTCTCCCACCAAACTTAAAAAATGTTTGGTTCGCCCGGTAATGATGATTTCACAACGTTCTTTATCAACAAAACGAATGGTATCCCCTATCAAATACCGCCACGCACCTGCGCTGGAGCTCAACAGCAAGGCATAATCTTTTCCTTCTTCCACTTCATGAATCATTAATGCTTCAGGATATTCAATCATATTACCATCAGCTGTAAAATTTTTATCATCAAAAGGAACAAATTCTAAAAAAAGATGGTCATTAGTAACCAGTTTCATTCCTTTTGCATGCTGTCTGTCCTGGTAAGCAATAAATCCTTCGGAAGCAAGATAGGTTTCAATATAAGTGAGTGGATGTGCTAATAATTTCTCAAATCCCTTTTTATATGGTTCAAAAGCTACACCACCGTGAATAAAAAAACTAAGGTTTGGCCATATATCGTGAATATTATTTAAGTGATATCGTTCAATAATTTTTTCAAGGCAAATTTGTACCCATGCCGGAACCCCGGTAAGATAACCAATATCCCAGTTTGGCGCCTGCTCCACTATCTCTTCAATTTTTTTATCCCAATTCTTTTCTTTGGCAATTTTTTTTCCGGGTTTATAAAAAGGGGCAAACCAGAAAGGGGCTTTTTTAGCAGTAATACCACTCAAATCGCCAGCAAAATAGCCCGGACCTTTTTGCAGGTCAGTACTTCCTCCAATCATTAAGCCTCCTTTACCAATTGATTTTACCGGAATGTCTTCGTACGAACGCAGGGAAAGCAATTGTTTTACCATTACAATACGGTTACCCATTAGTAAGTCTGTGGTGATAGGAATATATTTACTGGCTGCTTCAGATGTACCGCTGCTGAGTGCATAATATTTTATTTTCCCTGGCCAGCATATATCAGGTACTCCTTCTATTGTTTTGTGCCACCATCGGGAATGAATTTTACTGTAATCACAGGTGGGCACAATCTCCTGGAATTTTCTCCCAGCATGACGGCTTAATAAAATTTCATCAAAGCGGTATGCCTGGCCAAATTCTGTAAACCTCGCTTTACGCAATAATTTTTTCAGCACTTTAATCTGCTGTCTCTTTGGGGAATTTGCTGGCAGGTTTAATGCGTTGGCTAAAGTTTTGGGCAAATGAAATTCAATCAATGACATGCTTTCGTTCTTACTTTTTTTGCGTGATGCAAACCTACAATGAAATTACTGAAAATATAATGGTAAAGTTTAGCTTCGAAGGAATTCGTCTTATAAAAAAACTTATGAGCCAAGATGCTTATAATTTTTCCAGATAAGATTAACATCGCTGCTGATAGTATAATCACGGGCATACCAATAGTCTGCTTTTTCCAGGCTTTCTTTTGGCAGCACATTTAAACGATGTGGTAAGCCGGTGGAAGATAAAACAGATGATGGAATTGGCGGTAGTTCTTTTTTATTAAAACTATACCCCACCCAGGTCTTTTTACCAAATAAAACAGACAATGTATTATTGAAAAATAAAGCCGGTTTTTTTTGTAATAATAAATGAACCGGGAAGCTGATTAAAAATAATAGGGCATACAACACATCCCACAATCTTTTATTACGCCGGCTTATGGGTTGGGCAAGTGAAAATATTTTTTCCATAGCCAGGTAATCTCCGGCTTCGTCCTTTGAATTGCTCCCAACAATACTGTTACTGTTTTTAGAATGAAATTTATACCGTACCGTATGAGGCAATAACTGCACCTGTTCAATGATAGATTGATAGCTAAGCTCTCCTTCACAAAAGACAATTTCTTTAACAGGAATCTCGTTTAACAATTGTTTTAACTGGCGAATATCGCCTATGGCACCCGGTTCGTTTTTATTAAGAGAAACTCTGCCAAAAACTTGTTGCTCTATCGCAGTTTCCTTCAAAAGTTTATTTGTGCCGGCCACTTCTTTTTCTCCACTAACCAGTAAGATTCTTGAATTATAGAACCCTTCTGTTGTTTCAATTACTCCCCATACGACCAAAATTTTTCTAAATAAACTTAATAAAAGAAAAGCCAGTATGGAGCCAAACAAAATGATACCTCTTGAAAAACGAAGTGATTCAGGTAACAGTGAATATAATGCCAGCACCGTCATAGTAGCTGTAATAGCCGAGCGGTTTAAATTTCCCTGGCGAAAATATTTATTATATAAGCCGGTATAGTAGGCAATAAAAAGATAAATAACAGTAAACAATGGAAATACTGCAATCAGCAATCTTTCTTCATAAATAACTTCGGGGCGTACATATTCACCCCAAAATATTTTTACTGATAAAAAAGAAAATAATATTATCAGTGCATCAATCACCGGCAATCCAATCCATTTTATAAAATGACCAATACTGCTAACGATTGCCCTGAACCAGATAGCTGTTTGAATAAAAAAAATAAACAACCCGGCTTTTCGCGTACCATAATGTTTACGTACAAAAACGCTCATTGCGTGGTAAAACAATTTTACATAATTAAGGCTCCCTTTTCTTGTACTCTCTCCTTTAAAATGAATAATACTGCTTTCAGAGAAATAGTAATTCTTATACCCGGCCTTTTGAATTCGGTAACTTAAATCCACATCTTCGCCGTACATAAAAAACACTTCGTCAAAACCGCCCACTTTATCCAGTACCTCTTTTCTAATCATCATATATGCACCAGCTAACACATCAATCACATGATTTTGATGTTCATCTAAATAACCCAAATGATACCGGCTAAATGTTTTGGAATGAGGAAACAATTTGGATAAGCCTGTAAGTTTATATAAGGAAGTTAATGGGGAAGGGAACGCCCTTTTTGATTCCTTTAAGAATTTTCCGCTTCCATCAAGCATCCGGATACCCAAAGCACCGGCATCAGCATGTGCAGCAAAAAAATGAATACATTTTTCAAAACAATCTTCGGGAACAATAGTATCAGGGTTTAAAAACAAAATATATTTTCCTTTTGCTCTTGCTAACCCCTGGTTACAGGCTTTACCAAAACCAAGATTCTTTTCATTTACTATAAAGTGGACGTTTTTAAATTTTGGTCGCAGGTACTCCATACTCCCATCAGACGAAAAATTGTCTATAACAATTATCTCCCCATCCAGTTTTATCAAAGCCTTTTGGATAGAACAAAGACATTGTTCAAGGAAGTATTTAACATTATAGTTTACTATTATAACAGATATATCCATTTCCTGCGCCAAGAAGAAATTATTATCAGCGAAAATAGTTTATCTGAGTTTACAATTGAAGTAATAAAATTTTTGAATTCTTTATACCCCTTTAAAGGGCAAGGGGGTATCTTTGCGCATGCTTAAACAAACATTGATAGAAGCCACACAGGCAGGAGCTAAAGTTTTACAGGAATTTTTTAACGGAGATTATAAAATCAGTAATAAAGAAGGAATTAATAACCTGGTTACAGAAGCCGACCATGCTGCTGATGCGGCCATCATCAGTACCATCAAAGAACGTTTTCCTAACCATTTTATATTAAGTGAAGAGGCTGGCGAAATTAAAATGGACAGCGATTACAAATGGATAATTGACCCAATTGACGGTACTATTAATTTTGCCAATGGTATTCCTATTTGTTGCGTAAGTATTGGGCTTGAGCATGCGGGTAAAATGATTTTGGGAGCAGTGTTTAATCCTTTTATTAATGAATTTTATTTTGCCGAAAAAGGGGAAGGTGCGTTGCTGAATGATAAAAAGATAAGTGTAAGCAAGAAAACAGAAGTGATTAAATCATGCCTGGTTACCGGTTTTCCCTATACTTATTTGGATATGGAAAATGGGCCACTGCAAATATTTGAAAAGTTTATCCGTCGTGGAATTCCTGTTAGGAGATTAGGTTCTGCCGCAATGGATTTATGCTGGGTGGCTGCCGGCAGGTTTGATGGATTTTATGAACACAATCTTAATGCCTGGGATACCGCAGCAGGTTTTTTATTAGTGGAAGAAGCTGGCGGAACAGTAACTGATTTTTACGGCAACTATTATTCTCCTTATCAAAAACAATTATTAGCCACCAATGGAAAAATTCATGAAGAGATGCTGAATGAAATTGGATGGAGAAAATAAATTTAGCAATGGAAACAAGAACAGAAATATCAACTCTTGGTGAGTTTGGTTTAATAGAACATCTTACTAAAAATATTGAAATTCAAAATGCGTCATCTATTGTAGGCGTTGGAGATGATGCTGCAGTGATTGACCACTTTGGTAAACAAACTGTGATTACTACGGATCTCCTAATTGAAGGAGTTCATTTTGATTTAATGTATACTCCATTAAAACACCTGGGGTATAAAAGTGTAGTGGTTAATCTAAGTGATATTTATGCCATGAATGCCACCCCAACTCAAATAACGATGAGCCTTGGTATAAGCAATAGATTTTCTGTGGAAGCGATGGAAGAATTTTATGAAGGAGTTTATGCTGCCTGTGCAAATTATGGAGTTGATTTAATTGGAGGGGATACTACTTCGTCACAAAAAGGTTTTATCATTAGTGTCACTGCCATTGGAGAAGTAAGCCCGGATAAATATGTAAAAAGAAGTGGTGCTAAAAAAGGTGACTTAATTTGCGTAAGTGGTGATTTGGGTGGTGCCTACTTAGGATTGACTTTACTGGAAAGAGAAAAAAAGATTTACCTGGAAAACCCGGGTGTGCAACCAGACTTAGAAAATGAATCCTATATAGTGGGAAGGGTATTAAAACCTGAAGCAAGAAAAGATATCATTGAATTTTTTGCCACCAATAATATTACCCCCACCAGCATGATGGATATCAGTGATGGGTTAAGCAGCGATTTATTGCATATCTGTAAACAAAGTGAAGTTGGTGCTGTACTATATGAAGAAAAAATTCCTGTTCATGAAGATGCAAAGCAGTATGCTTATAAATTAGAGGTTGATCCTACGGCCTGTGCGTTAAGTGGTGGCGAGGATTATGAATTACTCTTTACAATGAAGCAGGATGATTACGAAAAAATATTGCTGAATGAAAACATCAGTGTTATTGGCTATATTACAGAACCTGCTGAAGGCGCTACCATCATAACCAAAGGAGGAAATAAATTTCCTATTACGGCACAGGGATGGAATGCGTTTACCTCAAAATGACAAAACCTTTAATGAAGAATTTTTGCCTTTTGTTACTCATCATCCTAATTACTTCCTGCGGAGTAAGCCGTAATACAGGCTTTTCACCAGAAAGGAAATTTCCCGTTGAAAAAATGCAGAGAGATTTTTCTATTCTCAGGGATATATATGAAAAATCACACCCGGGCATTTACTGGTATACATCCAAAGACAGTATAAATTATTTTTTTGATAAAGGCTACTCATCAATAAAGGATTCCATGACTGAACCGGGGTTTAAAAACCTTGTTTCACAAATAATACAACATATTCAATGCGGACACAGCAGTACGAAGTATTCATTTAAATATGATGATTATCTTTTCAACAACCGTCTGCCGCAATTTCCGTTGCAAATAAAAGTATTGAACGATTCTTTAATCAACCTTTTTAATGCGCACAGGAAGGATAGCCTTTTTTACCGTGGTGCTGTTATTAAAAGTATTGATGGATACAGCGCCAAACAAATTATTGAAACTATTTGTTCCACCATTTCAACAGATGGCAACTCTTTAAATTTTAAATATCAGCAAATCACTAATAATTTCCCTTACTACTATACCTCTGTATTTGGAACAAAAAAAGAATACCAGGTAAGTTTCATTAATAAAGAAGGGAAGGATACTGTTATCCCTTTAAAAGTATATGACCCTAAGTTAGATTCAGCAAGAAGAGTTCAAATAACAGGATTTCCAGAAAAAACAAAACGACAATTACACAAAGAAAAACAGCAACGAACTTTTTCCTTTGCCATAGACACAACAAATAAGCTTGCTATTTTAAACGTTAATAATTTCAATACCAGTCTTAAAAGAAAATTTATTAAAAGAGCGTTTAAAAAGGTTAACAAACAGGGTATACAAAATATTGCGGTTGATTTACGGCTAAATGGAGGAGGTTTAATAAACAAATCAATCTACCTGGCGAAGTATCTTAAAGAACAACCGTTCCGTTTTATGGATTCCGTAATTGCAGTAAGGAAAAAACTGGCCCATCCCCGCTATGTTCGCCAGCGGTTTATTTACAATCTTGGTTTATGGTGGGTTGCAAAGAAAAGAAGCGATGGCAATTATCATTTCCGTTATTACGAAGATCATCCATATAAACTTAAAAAGTATTATCATTTTAATGGGAAAATATATTTAGTTACCGGTGGAAATACGTTTTCAGCTGCCTCTTTATTTGTTTCGTCATTAAAAGGGCAATCAAATGTTATTGTGCTGGGTGAAGAAACAGGTGGCGGTTATTATGGCAACAACGGTGTTTTTATTCCTGATATTGTTTTACCCAATACACATATACGTGTCAGGCTGCCATTGTTCAGGATTGTAAATAACAAATCGTTTCCAAAAGACGGGCATGGTGTAAAGCCGGATATAGAAGTGGCGCCTACCGTGCAAACTATTATGCGGAATATTGACCCGAAGATTGATAAAGTAATAGAACTAGTTAAACAAAATCAATAAACTCTCCATCTATAAATACAGAAAGCAGTTTCATTTCAGGACTAAGAATGATTAAATCAGCGTCATAATTTTTTTCAATTTGCCCTTTCCTGTTATCAATTCCCATTACTCTTGCGGGATATAAAGAGGCCATACGCAAGGCTTCTCCGGCATCAATTCGGGCACGGTGAATACAGTTATTTACGGCTTTCAGCATGGTTAATGAAGAACCCGATAAAGTTCCATTGGGTAAAACATATTTATCTCCGCTCAATTGATGCATGTAGTCTCCTTTATTATTTTGAGTTACAGCATCTGTAATCAGAAATAATTTATCCCCAACTATTTTTTTGGCAATCCGCACAGCAGCATAGTCAACATGATGTCCATCTGCCACTATACTTACAGCAATATTACCTGAATCAAGTATGGCCCCGGTCAAGCCCGGCTCACGATGATTAAGTGGCGACATAGCATTATACAGATGTGTGGCAGTTTTAATTCCGTTTTTAAATGCTGCTTTCGCTTCAGTATAAGTGGCATTACTATGGCCTGCAGAAATGATAATATTATTTTGTTGCAGCAGTTTAATTATTTCTGTGCTGCAAACTTCGGGGGCCAGTGTTATTATTTTAATTACATCTTTTCCTTTTTCAATAAGCAGTTTAATTTCTTCTATTGATGGTTTACGGATATGCTGCAGCAAATGTGCTCCTCTTTTACTCTCATTAATATATGGCCCTTCCAGGTGCAGCCCCAATACTCCTTTACGTCCTTGCTTCCGGTATTCTTTTACTGCTTCAATTCCAGCTAACATAATCTCCAAACTATTTGTAGCTATTGTTGGCAGAAAGTAAGGCGCTCCACCCGATAAACAATATTGGTAAGTAGATTCTAATGCTTTAACAGAGGGAAATTCACCAAATAAATATTGATTACCCCCGTAAATCTGTAAATCAATAAAAGCAGGCGCAAGGATATTTTGTTTCAAATCAAATACCCCATTACCTGAAAAATTTGTTTCATCAGTAATGGCAATAATTTTCCCTTCATCAACTAATACTGCCTTATTTTCCAAAAAGGTATTTCCAGTAAATATTTTTCCATTTATAAATACTTTCATAGTAAATCGTCAAAGTGGTAGTTGAAAATCATCAGCATCTTTCCAGAAAGGAAATTTTGTTCTTACTTCTTCCAGTTTATCTTTAGTTAGTGTGATAGTAAAAATATCTTCCTCTTTTGATTTTTGATACAACAGCTCACCCAGCGGGTCAACAACCATTGAGTCACCACTATGATAAATATCATTACCATCGTTCCCCACACGATTCAAACCAATTACATAACACTGGTTTTCTATTGCTCTTGCCTGTAATAATGTTTTCCATGCAAGACTGCGCCGTTCCGGCCAATTGGCTACATAAATCAATATATCATATTCTGGTAATTCCTTTGCTTGTTGTCTTGCCCACACAGGAAAACGTAAATCATAACAAACCTGCAAATTTATTTTCCATCCTTTTACTGAAGCTATTAATCTTTTATTGCCGGGAGTATAATGTTCATCTTCTTTGGCATAAGCAAACAAATGACGTTTGTCATAATATCCATATTCACCATTTGGCAACATCCAGATTAAACGGTTAAAATAATTCCCTTCCTCTTCAATGATTAAACTCCCCGTAAGGATGATTTTTTTTTGCTTTGCTATTCTTTTCATCCATTCAACAGCTGGGCCATCCATTTTTTCAGCCAATAGTTCTGGCTTCATACTAAACCCTGTGCTGAACATTTCCGGCAACACTACTATTTCAGTTTTACCTGTTATTGATAAAATCTTTTCTTCCCACATCAGCAGGTTGGCTGCTTTATCTTCCCAGTGAAGATTAGCTTGTATTAAAGTAAATGTAAGTGGCAACATAATGT
>JBLMVP010000026.1:0-3523 GCA_050256755.1 Sphingobacteriales bacterium
GAAACAACAAGACGTGGCGCCAAATCTTATATGGAGCCGCAAATATTAAAAGATACTGATGGAGAAGTGGTGCTGAGCGGTATCCATACTTATGGTGATACTGTGCATTTGTTTGTTGAACGAAGAAATTACAATGGCCCTTTTATGCCCGGTTACCGTAAATGGGAGAATGAATATTTTAAACCAGCTCAAACAGGTTTATTATATGTTGACCATTGTGTGGGTAATGTAGGCTGGAACCAAATGAATCCATGGGTAAAGTTTTATGAAGAGGTGATGGGCTTCCGTAATATTTTATCTTTTGATGATAAAGACATTTCTACTGAATATTCCGCTTTGATGAGTAAAGTAATGAGTAATGGAAATGGATATGTAAAATTCCCCATTAATGAACCGGCAGAAGGAAAGAAAAAATCGCAGGTGGAAGAATATCTTGATTTTTATAATGGCGAAGGTTGCCAGCATGTGGCTTTAGCTACTAATGACATCGTAGCTACCGTAACAGAATTACGTAATCGGGGAGTAGAATTTTTACGAGTTCCCAATACGTATTATGATGATCTGTTAGAAAGAGTAGGACATATTGATGAAGATTTAGACCCATTAAAAGAGTTAGGCATATTAGTTGACAGAGATGACGAAGGTTATTTGCTGCAGTTGTTCAGCAAACCGGTGGAAGACAGACCAACGCTGTTTTTTGAAATTATCCAGCGAAAGGGGGCAAAAAGTTTTGGAAAGGGTAATTTTAAGGCATTATTTGAGGCGATTGAAAGAGAACAGGGAGAAAGAGGAAATTTATAATAGAAATCTTTTAAATTCGTTTTATATAAAACCCAAGATCCTGGTATGCTAAGAAAGATTTGTTTATTTCTTGCTTTGTGCTGTTTTCTTACCATTAATGTAAAGGCCCAGGGAAGCAGTGTTAACCTGCAGGTATTTGGAGCCAAAACTGAAACTATTCGGGAAAAACTGGAAGACACTCTTCAAAAACAGTTTTCTGAAAAAGGATTGAAATGGCCTGCCAAATATTTGTTTATCCGTTCATTTAAATACGACAAGCAATTAGAAGTTTGGGTAAAGAATGATTGGAATGAGCCTTTCAAATTATTCAAGAATTATAAGATATGCCTCACCTCCGGTACGATAGGACCCAAACGCAAAGAAGGAGATAAACAAGTTCCTGAAGGTTTTTATTACATCAACGAATTTAATCCCAACAGCAATTATCATTTAGCATTAGGATTAAATTATCCCAACCCTTCTGACAGGGTGCAGGCCGATCTCAGCCGACCTGGTGGTGATATTTATATACATGGCAGTTGTGTAAGTATCGGCTGCATTCCGTTAACCGATGATATGATTGAAGAAGTGTATGTAATGGCGGCTGCATCCAAATCACAGGGCGAGGATTTTATTCCGGTACATGTTTATCCTGTTAATTTCCGGGTAAAAAAGAGTTTTGATTATTTAAAAAAATATGCAACCTTACCTGCTTACTCGTATATGGTAGAGCAGTTGAAAAATGCTTTCTATTATTTTGTAAACAACCACCAGTTACCAATTGTAATGGTAAACAGTAAGGGGGATTATTTAGTAGATGCACCAGAAGCAAAAGATAATTTTTATCCCGAAACTCCTGCATTTGTAAAAAGAGATATGGCAGCCGAATTTGGTGTAGTAGAAAATGCGGACAGGTTACCCATGTTTAAAGACGGAACACCAGCATTCAGAAATTTCCTGAATAAACTTACCAAAGAAATGATTCCTTTGTTGCCGCAGGGCACACAAAAGGTTTATTTAATGGTGGAGTTTGTAGTGGATAAAGAGGGCAATACCATTTATGCTGAAGTAACAAAGGGTGGGTATAGAAAGATTAATGAAAAAGTAATTGACCGCTTTATAAAAGAATGCAAATGGAACCCTGCAGTGAAAGATAATCAACCGGTGGTATCAAGATTGGTACAGAGCCTTACTGTGGAGAGACCGGAGGAGGATTGATTAATTTATCATTCGTAAAAAAACCAAGAGATTCTTTTCGGTTTTTTTTATAATTTTTTTACACATTAAACCTAAAGTGCATCACATCCCCATCCTTCACCACATATTCTTTTCCTTCAATTCTTAATTTGCCCACTTCACGACAGGCAGCTTCCGAACCGTATTGAATATAATCATCATAACCAATCACCTCCGCTTTAATAAAACCTTTTTCAAAATCAGTATGAATAACGCTGGCAGCTTGCGGCGCTTTCCAGCCTTCGTGTATTGTCCAGGCTCTTACTTCCTGTACACCAGCAGTGAAATAGGTTTGCAGGTTGAGCAGCTTATATGCAGCATGAATTAATTTATTCAGAGCAGGTTCAGTCATTTTATATTCTTCCATAAACAACTGCTTGTCTTCTTCATTATCCATTTCAGCAATTTGCTGTTCAATGGAATTATTCATTATAATAACCTCTGCATTTTCTTTTGCCACTGCAGTTTTTAATGCATCAGAAAATTTATTGCCGGTATGCATAGAGGGTTCATCAACATTAGCAACATATAAAACAGGTTTATCTGTCAATAAGAATAAATCAGCAATTGCTGTTTTATCTTCTTTGCTTAATCCCAGTTCCCGGATATTTTTACCGCTTTCCAGGTGATTGTAGCATTTCTTTAATATTTCATACTCCGCTTTTATTTTAGGATCAGGAGTCCGTAATAATTTTTCATGACGGTTCATTTTCTTCTCCACACTTTCCAAATCTTTTAGCTGTAATTCGGTGTCAATAATATCTTTATCAGCTACTGGATTAATTGGGCCTTCGTCCCTTAAAATATTTTCATCTTCAAAACAGCGGATAACATGTACAATTGCATCTACTTCACGGATATTTGCCAGGAATTTATTTCCTAAACCCTCGCCCTTACTTGCTCCTTTAACCAAACCAGCTATATCTACTATTTCAATTTGAGTGGGGACGATGCGGTTCGGTTTTACAAATTCTGCTAATTTATTTAAACGTTCATCCGGTACATCAACCAAACCCACATTGGGGTCGATAGTACAAAAACGATAATTACTTGCCTGTGCTTTTGCGCTATTGCTTACCGCATTAAACAAAGTTGATTTTCCCACATTTGGCAGCCCTACAATTCCTGCTTGTAAACCCATATGCTATTTTAGATTTTTTCGAGGCGCAAAGATAAGGGATTGATGGTTGATGGCTGTTTGAAATGAATCATTTATCTTCAAACCATAAACTTCTAATATGGCTTTAAGCAGAATATGGAGTGCTTTTATTATTGTAGCGATTTTAGCAGCTGCTGTTAAATGGATTTTTGTTCCCGGCTTTAATGATATTTTTTACTGGATGGTGGTAGGTAAGGCCGATGACATAACTAACCTGACAAAAGTAGATGGTATTATTGAAACCTGTAAAGCAGCAGTTAATATCTGCATTAATTTAATTGGCATCACGGCTTTGTTTATGGGTTTTTTAAGTATTGCAGAAAAAGCAGGCGGCATTCAATTTCTTTC
>JBLMVP010000027.1:0-4374 GCA_050256755.1 Sphingobacteriales bacterium
TAACGGTTAAAATGTTCTGCCTTTAAATTTACTTTTTCCAGCAACTCAACCACTTTGTCTTTTCTTTGTTTGCTGGTTGATAAAATTCCATGCACCTGCATAGGTTCTGCAATGGAAGAACCTATTGTTAACCGTGGATTCAGAGACGAGTAGGGGTCCTGGAAAATAATTTGAATTTCTTTTCGCATTTCTCTCAATGCTTCTTTTGGATAAGAAAGTAAATCTTTTCCGTCAAAAAATATTTTCCCAGATCTTGGTTCAATTAATCTCAGCAATGTTCTTCCCAGTGTTGTTTTGCCACAACCGCTTTCACCAACCAGCCCAAGTGTTTCTCCTTTCACTATTTCAAAGCTTACATTGTTCACAGCTTTTATAAATTCCGTGGTTTTGCCAAGAAATGTTTTTTTGGAAGAGAACCAGACGTTAAGATTTTTAACTTCTATAAAAGCTTGTTGCTGGTAGTTTGTTGTTTGTGGTTCGATGGGTTGATTGTTCTTGTTCGTATTTGGCTTGTAGTTCCTGGCTGTGGGCTCTGAGCCTTCTTCCCTCATAAAATCACTCACCACCGGCAATCTTTCTCCTTTCTGATGCAATAGAGGTCGGCAGGCAAGCAATGCTTTTGTATAGGGATGCTGTGCATTTTTAAATATATTTTCAACTGTTCCCTGCTCTGCAATTTCTCCGCGATACATTACAATTACATTATCAGCAATTTCTGCTACCACCCCCAAATCATGCGTAATAAAAATTACACCCATGTTCTCTTGCTGTTGCAATTCTTTAATTAAATAAAGAATAGTTTTTTGTACGGTTACATCTAATGCTGTTGTGGGTTCATCAGCAATTAATAAAGAGGGAAAGCAACACATGGCCATTGCTATCATCACTCTTTGTTTTTGTCCGCCGCTTAACTGATGCGGATACCGATTAAATATGCCCGCAGGATCAGACAGTTTTACCTTTTCAAATAACTGTATGGTTTTTTGTTTGGCCTGCTCAGAAGATATTTTCTGATGCAGTTGAATTGCTTCCATTACCTGGTTGCCGCAAGTGTAAACAGGATTTAAAGAAGTCATAGGTTCCTGGAAAATCATGGCAATTTCATTACCACGTATTTTCTGCATTTCAACGGCTGAAACTTTTAATAAGTCAACAGTTTCATTATTGCTTTTGGTAAACAAAATTTCACCTGCTGAATATTTAACCGGGGGAGATGGTATTAATTGCAATACTGAAAGAGAGGTAACAGATTTGCCGGAACCACTCTCTCCAACTATTGCTGTCACTTTCCCGCGGTTTACTTCGATGGAAATATTTTTTAATGCTGAAGTAGATGTTCCATCAGAAATAAAATCAACCTGCAGATTTTTTATTTGCAGTAATGGTGGCATTAAAATTTAAGATGGCGGACGGTCATACCATTATTTATCAGTTGTTTCAGTGAATCAATTCCAATGCGTAAATGGGTTTCTACATACGTACCCGTAACCTTTTTGTCGCTTTCTTCTGTTTTAACTCCTTCTGGAATCATTGGCTGGTCACTAACCAAAAGTAATGCACCTGTTGGGATTTTATTATAAAAGCCAACGGTGAAGATAGTGGCAGTTTCCATGTCAATAGCATACGCTCTTACTTCCTGCAGGTATTCTTTAAATTTTTCATCATGTTCCCATACCCTTCGGTTGGTGGTATAAACAGTACCCGTCCAGTAATCTACTTCATAATCCCGTATTGTGGTGGAAACTGCTTTTTGCAATGCAAAAGCCGGTAAGGCGGGAACTTCTTTCGGAAGATAATCATTAGAGGTACCTTCACCTCTTATAGCAGCTATTGGTAAAATTAAATCGCCAATCTTATTTCTTTTTTTTAATCCACCACATTTCCCCAGGAACAAAACAGCTTTGGGTTCAATGGCAGTAAGCAGGTCCATAACGGTAGCGGCTGTAGGGCTTCCCATACCAAAGTTGATGATAGTAATATCCCCGGCAGTAGAACATTGCATGGGCTTATCCTCTCCAATTACTTCCACGTTATTCCATTGGGCAAACATTTTTACATAGTTGCCAAAATTGGTAAGCAAAACGTATTTACCAAAATTCTCTAATTTTTCGCCCGTATACCGGGGAAGCCAGTTTTGTACTATTTCTTCTTTTGTTTTCATATCCAACCCCCTAATAGGGCTTTTTAATATTTAATCCTGTAAATTTAACTCATTTAGTTTTTGTTTATGATAAAAATTGTGTTCCCGGAATACCCGTTTAAGATTAAAAAAGAGGATCATAAGGAGTCTGTATTTGATGAGATACGCAAGCAATGGATACGATTGACTCCTGAAGAATGGGTGAGGCAAAATTTTTTACGGTATTTAATTGATGAAAAAAAATATCCACCCTCTTTAATTGCTGTTGAAAAAGAAATTAAGCTGAATGATTTGCGTAAGCGCTGCGATATTGTGGTATACAACCAGCATTCCAAACCATGGTTAATGGTAGAATGCAAAAGCATGGATGAACCACTGAATGAAAATGTGGCTGCACAGATACTACGATACCAACAGGCATTACCGGTTAATTATTTAATCATCACTAACGGGCAGTATTGCTATGGGTTTATAAATGATGGTAATGAATTAAAAGAAATAAATGAGTTGCCGGATTACTAAACGAATACATAAACTTCGTTTTTATTAAAATAATATGGTTTAATCAATTATTTTAACGGCCAAATTGAATGAATTTGATAGCGTTGTACCGTTACACTAAAATACTTTATCATGAACGAAATTAATAAGCAACTGGAAGATCTGAAGAAAAAAATTCAATTGCTTTTAATTAAACAGGAAAATCTTAACAGCGATTTAATTGTACTCACTAATGAGTTTGAAAAACTTAATGAAAGAGCATTATCAATAAAACCCCCTCTTACAGAGTCTGTAAATCCTGTTGGGTCAGTAACCCCAAATCCTGAATTAAGCAGCGTAACACAACCGGTTTCAGAAAAACAACCAGAAAAAATATTCACAACTGTTCCGCCAAAGCTTAATCCTTTAACATCAACCACTGTTTCAAAATCAAAAAAGGACTGGGAAGAATTTATTGGCAGTGATGTGTTGAGTAAAGTCGGTATTGTTATAACCATCATTGGGGTATTTATTGGCGTAAAATATGCCATTGATCATGATTTAATCAGCCCGGTTACGAGGATTTTACTGGGTTATTTACTGGGAGCAGGTCTAGTCGGCTTTGCTATAAAACTAAAATCCAGATATGAGTCATTTAGTGCAGTGTTGATGGGTGGCGGCATTGCAATTTTATATTTTGTTACCTATGTAGCCTATGCGTTTTATAATTTAATGCCACAACTAACAGCCTTTATTATCATGCTTATATGTACAGGTGGCGTTATATGGACTTCATTAAAATATAACAGCCAGATAATTGCCTTGCTTGGGTTATTGGGAGCCTATGCTATACCAGTATTGCTTAGTGATGGTTCAGGCAGGTATGAAATTCTATTTAGTTACATTGCCATCATCAATATTGGCATTATGACATTGTCATTTCAGAAGAACTGGAAGCTGCTTTATCATTCGGCATTTGCTTTAACATGGCTGATTTTTTTAAGCTGGTATTTTTTAAATTATAGCCAGGGAAAGCATTTTACGCTGGGTTTATTTTTTCTTTCTGTATTCTTTATCATTTTTTATATAACCTTTCTTGCTTATAAATTGATTAAAAAGGAACAATATGCTGCCCCGGAAGTAATTGTACTTCTCTCCAATTCATTTATATTTTACGGGCTTGGGTATGCCATGCTAAACAATAATCAACGTACATCAAATATGCTTGGTTTGTTTACAGTGATTAATGCTGTAGTCCATTTAGCAGTGAGTATGGCAATTAGAAAATTGCAACTGGCGGATAAAGCTTTATTCTTTTTGTTGTTGGGATTGGTATTTGTCTTCATCACTATTGCTATACCTGTACAGTTTGATGGTAATTGGGTTACACTTTTATGGGCGGGAGAAGCAGCTTTATTATTCAGGATTGGCAGAACAAAATCCATTGGGTGGTATATAAGAATTGCCTTCCCTTTATTTATTATGTCAATATTTAGTTTACTGCAGGATTGGGACGGAGCATATAATGCTTTAAATATTTTCGGTTCAGCTTCACAAAACTTTACTCCAATTTTAAATATTAATTTCATAAGCAGCCTGCTAGTAATGATTTTTACGAGTGTTATAGTATTTACAGCTAATCAAACAAAATATAAATCTGTATTGTACAAGGACTCCTCAATTTCATTGTTCTTTAGTTCAATAGTACCGCTGGTATTAATAGCAGTTTGTTATCTTTCCTTATTCCTCGAAAT
>JBLMVP010000028.1:0-4358 GCA_050256755.1 Sphingobacteriales bacterium
TCACTCATATCAATCCTTGTCATCATGGCTTCATCATCAAATAAATATTCTGCCAGAGCCTTTGCTAACTCTGTTTTACCAACTCCTGTTGTACCTAAAAAAATAAAAGAACCAATAGGCCTGCGTGGATCGCTTAATCCTGCCCGGCTTCTTCTGATAGCATCTGCCACCGCAGTGATGGCCTCTTCCTGACCCACCACCCTATTATGTAAATGATCTTCCAGGTGCAATAATTTTTCTCTTTCGCTCTGCATCATTTTAGTCACAGGTATGCCCGTCATCTTAGCAACATTTTCAGCAATGTCTTCTGCATCCACTTCTTCTTTTAATAAACGCTTTTCACCTGTTGCCTCTAACTGTTTGCTTAAATTATTTATCAGATGTTCTTCTTCTTTTATTTTTCCGTAGCGAATTTCAGCCACTCTACCATACTCGCCATTACGTTCAGCTTGTTCTGCTTCCAGTTTAAGACTTTCAATTTTTGCTTTAGCATCCTGAACTTTTTCTACCAGCTCTTTTTCTTCTCGCCATTTTGCTTTTAGTGTATCCCTTTCCACAGCAAGGTTTGCAATTTCAGTATTAAGCTCTTTCAGCTTTAGACTGTCATTTTCTCTTTTGATAGCTTCTCTTTCAATTTCCAATTGACGAATTTGTCTTTCCAATTTATCCAGTTCTTCCGGCATTGAATTCATTTCCAATCTTAGTTTGGCTGCACTTTCATCAATTAAGTCAATAGCCTTATCCGGCAAAAACCTATCGGTGATATAGCGACTGGATAATTCAACAGCGGCAATAATTGCTTCATCTTTTATTCGTACATGATGATGTGTTTCATACCTGTCTTTCAAACCACGTAAAATCGAAATAGCATCTTCAACAGATGGTTCATCAATCATCACTTTCTGGAAACGACGTTCAAGAGCTTTATCTTTTTCAAAATATTTTTGATACTCGTTGAGAGTAGTAGCGCCTATTGCTCTTAACTCACCTCTTGCTAAAGCAGGTTTTAAAATGTTGGCTGCATCCATTGCTCCTTCACCACCACCTGCGCCAACCAGTGTATGAATTTCATCAATGAATAAAAGTATTTCACCTTCGCTGGTACTCACTTCCTTTACCACACCTTTCAATCTTTCTTCAAACTCACCTTTATATTTAGCCCCTGCAATAAGCTGCCCCATATCCAACGCATAAATAATTTTTGATTTAAGATTCTCGGGAACATCACCATTTACAATACGCATAGCCAAGCCTTCAGCAATTGCAGTTTTACCCACACCGGGTTCACCAACTAAAATGGGATTGTTTTTACTTCTGCGGGTTAGGATATGCAATGTTCTTCTTATCTCTTCATCACGGCCAATAACAGGATCTAATTTCCCCTGTCTTGCCATTTCATTTAAATTTCTTGCATATTTATTCAATGCATTGAATTGTGTTTCCTGTGTTTGAGACTTGATGGTTTCACCTTTACGTAAATCTTTGATGGCAGTGGTTAACCCTTTCTCTGTTAAACCTGCTTCTTTCAGCAGTTTTGATGTATTATCACCCCCCTGTAACAAAGCAAGCAGAATATGCTCCACACTTACGAACTCATCACCAAAAGGTTTGAGGTTGTTAGCCGCTTTCAGCAAAATTGTATTGGCATCTCTTCCCAACATTTGAGCTGCTGTATTACCACCATTAACTTTTGGTAATTTATTAATGCTTTCATCCAGTTTACTTTCCAGTACGTTAACAGAAACATTATTTTTCTTAAGCAAAAAATCAACAGGAGAATCTTCATCACTCAATAAAGATTTGAGGATATGCTCTGTTTCAATATTGATATTATTGTTATTAAAAGCAATTTGCTGTGATTGAGCAATCGCCTCCTGTGCCTTAATGGTATAGTTATTCAAGTTCATAATAGATATATGTATTTATGCGTTAAACCTAAGACTCAAAATATAATCCAAAAGGACAATTCAGCTAATATGTCACCAAAAATTAGTTTACTCTGCCTCAAATTCAGCCCGGTTTTGATTTTCCTGCTATTCTTTCAGCCCATTTTTTCTCAAAAAACCTTCACTGCTGTTGATAACTGGATGCAGGGTAATCTTAAAGATATTGGTGGTCGTGCTGTTTTAATGGTTTGGAAAGATGGAAGAGTAATTTACAGCAACCAGCTAAATGAAATGAGTGGAAAGCAAAAAATGATTGGGAAGTTTATTGCTAAAAGAAAAGGGCGTGATCCCGAAGAAGTTATTCGGGATTTTACTACCACCACCCGTGAACGTATTGCCAGTTGCAGTAAATGGTTAAGTGCGGCTTTAGTAATGACATTTATAGATGAAGGAAAACTTTACTTGAATGATACTATTGGAAAATATTTACCGGTAATGACAACTAATGGAAAAG
The DNA here is from genome assembly GCA_050256755.1 of Sphingobacteriales bacterium. Lineage (GTDB taxonomy): Bacteria > Bacteroidota > Bacteroidia > Chitinophagales > Chitinophagaceae > AWTP1-9. Next base: position 2,401 of record JBLMVP010000028.1, read on the forward strand.
GAAAGATTACCATCTGGCAATGTTTGAGTCACTTAACAGGAATACAATCAGGAAGGTTAAGAGAAAGTATTGAAAATATGAGTAAAACACAGAGCATGGATGAAGCCATCAACATGATTGCTTCTTTACCAATGGAAGGTGAACCGGGTAAAACATTTCATTATAGTAATACAGGATTACAGATTGCTGCTGCCGTTATAGAAAAAGTTGGCGGTAAAGATTTTGAAACCTTGTTTGCAGAACGCTTAGCCAAACCTCTTGAATTGTCCAACACAGATTTTGGCAAAAAAAACGTTCCCCTGGCAGCCGGTGGCGCATGGAGTACGCCGGAAGATTATCTGAAATTTTTACAAATGATTTTAAGCGAACGCAACTTTAATGGTAAACAAATACTGAGTAGGAATTCCATAATAGCCATGCAGAAAAATTATGTAACCGGTGATGCAACCGTAGCTTATACTCCGGCAGAAGCTGGCAACTGGGGTTATGGTTTTGGTGAATGGGTGATGGATAATGCCATAAGAGAAAAAAGAAGCAATGCTGTAACCAGCCCTGGTTTATTTGGAACTTTTCCCTGGGTTGACAATGAAAGAAAATACTGTGCTGTTCTTTTTACCATGAACATTAAGAGCAAAGGAAGAAATGAAAGATATAAAGAATTAAAAAAACTGGTTGACGAAGCCATAAGTAAATGATAACTTGGCTGTCAAATTATTTTTTTATGTACGAGCATAAACGCCAACCCCTTGCCCCTCCACACGTTTTTTACAGGCGCCTCTGGAAAAATTTTTTCCTGGCATCTTCCGTTTTATTTGTTTGCTTATTGATTGGAGTTGCAGGATATAAATATACCGTGCCGGAATTTGACTGGTATGATAGCCTATTAAATGCCTCAATGATATTAAGTGGCATGGGGCCTGTAATCGATGCTGATATTCATCTTACCAATACAGCTAAAGTCTTTGCTTCTTTTTATGCATTATTTAGCGGAGTGGCTTTTATTACCAATATTGGTGTGCTGCTGGCCCCAATTGCACATCGATTTTTGCACAAGCTAAACCTGGAGGATGAAAGATGATGTAAAATTATTCCTGTTTAACCAATACCACTTTGGCTCTGTCAGCTTTATAAACCTGTTCATAAAACTTAACCAAATCATTGTACTCTTTTGCAGGAAAACGACCGCTGTATTGTTCCTGCAGGCGGTAGTAAATAATTTTATTATCAATTATTTTTACAGTAGCAGTGTATTTGCCAAACTTTGTATCCAGTGAAATATCTTTTGGCTGGCTTTCCGGTTTGTACCCATCAGGAATTTTTATCGTAGCCGAATCAATTTCTCTGTAAGAATCTTTGATTATATAATCATATTTCCTTAATGAATCCTGCATTAACTTTTCAGAACTTCTCCCAAATATATCCGGAGCTATAAATAAACGTTTACCGGTTATGGATGCATAGTTTCTTGCCTGGATATGAAGTTCCTCATCAACAACAGGTATTATCCCTTTCTTTTCCTTATAATTATTACTCAATACCTCGTATGTCGGCAGGCTAAACATATCATTCAGATACTTTTCTTTGTCTTCTTTTGAAGCTTCACGCATAAGCCAATGCGGAAATTCCTGCTGTATCCCGGTATAATGTGTTTTTATACCGGCATCCAGTAACCCTTCTGCATCTATCAACGCTTCAATGTTTCTTATTTGCAAATTATCCGAAACTGAATATCGTGGGGTATTAACAACATGGCCCCCATTTTCATCAATGATTACAGCTTTTCGCTCTCCTGTAAAACTTCCCATATACCCGGGTGACTTTGTTTGACTTGTACATTCCAGCCAGATGGTATCTTTTCCCATGGGTACACAGGATATTACATGGTTTGATTGTAAACATGGAAAATCGTCCAAAAATGGTGGATGATTCTCACCTCCATATATCTCTACATATTTACC
>JBLMVP010000029.1:0-6668 GCA_050256755.1 Sphingobacteriales bacterium
ACTCCTGTTAAACCTGCAGAATAATAAATGAATCCTTTATTTACAGATGGTGTAAATGCCAGTGTACTTGACCAGTCATTTCGTGCGGTCAGGTCGAGGAATAAATAATCATGATAGCTGAACTGGGTGCTGGCAAATATTGATTGTACCTGCTTTCTGTCCATGCTTGCTGTACTATTTAATGAATTAGGAAGAATATTGGCTACATTAAATTTATTAGCGTAACCTAAACCAGCATAAGCAGTTGGGTCTGTATCAAAAAATACCCCGTCCTTACCTTTCAAACCTAATATACTGGTACCAATATTTGCCACCAGGTTAATTTGACTGCTTAATTTTTGAGTAGCAGTAGCAATTAAATCGCCATATAATTGCGAGTTAGTTGCTCTTTCCAAAGTGTAACGGCCATTTAAAGCAGCCAAAACACTTTGTGTCCCTGCATAAGATTTTAATTCGTATTTATCAAATGACTTATCAAAATTTCCTCTTGCCTGTATACTTAACCAATTCGTTACACTGTACTTTAATGATAGAGATGCCAGTCCTCTGTCGCGGCTGTCATCGCGTAAATTGCGGTATAATGACCAGTAAGGGTTTTGCTGGTTATCATCTCCACCCATTCCCTGGTCGTAATTAATATTCCACCAGTTCTGGAGGTTCATATTACGGGAAGGAGAAAAATATTCGTAATTGTTTTTGTAGCTGCTAAAATCCAAACCGCGGGGGAAAAGATATAACCCTGTTAACGGGTTATTATACATACCTGATACAGCCCTGTTATGATTCTTTTGAGTTAGCACTGTAACATTAGCATCAATGGATAATTTATCATTAAACAGTTTCATAGTTTCCCGCAGGTTTAATGTGTGACGATCAAACTTGCTGGTTGGTTCAATACCCTTGCTTGTTGTATTTGAATAAGAAAAATAAGTTTGTGCGGATTGATTACCTGCACTTAATGAAATTGAGTTAATCCATGTTCCGCCTGTTCTCCAAAAATCTTTTACATGATCCGGTGCATTAACCTTAGCACCCCAGATGGTTGCACCTTTTGCACCTGTAACCGGATCGGTTGTTTGTCCATAACGGTATTGCAAATCTGGTTTTAATAAAGGAGTTTCTATAGTGTAGTTAGATGAAAACTCAACCCTGCCACCGGATTTTCCTTTTTTAGTAGTAATTAAAATAACACCGTTGGCTGCCTGGCTTCCATAAAGAGCAGAAGCAGAAGCGCCTTTAAGGATGTTAATACTTTCAATATCATCAGGGTTGATATTTGAAATGCCATCACCACCATCACGGCCGCCACTACCTGCACCACTTGATTGTCCCCAAACATCGGTTGGCTGACCAGGCGAGAAATTGGCAACAGGTACTCCATCAATTACATAAAGAGGTTGATTTTCACGTGTAGATTTGTTACCACGTAAAATAACACGGGCACTACCCCCAACACCAGAAGTGCTGCGGGTTATAGTAACACCAGCTGCTTTACCAGCCAATCCATTAATAACGTTTGCATCTTTAACAGCAGATAATTCACTACCGCTTATTTTTTGAGTTGAATAAGTTAAGCTCTTTGCTTTTCGCTGAATACCTAATGCGGTTACTACTACTTCGCTTAATTGCCGGGAGGAAGCAGTAAGTGTAATATTTATTTCATCACTATCGCCAACCTGCACTTCCTTATTCAGAAACCCAACAGAAGAAAATACCAGTACATCTCCTTTGGATGCCTGGACAGAAAATTCGCCGTTAGAATTTGTTTGTGTCCCGTTCTTTGTTCCTTTAACAACAATACTTGCACCTGCAACCGGAGTCCCGTCATCACCCGTTACCCGGCCTTTTACCATGCCGGCAACCGCCTCGATAGTAACATTGGTAACGTTTGCACCGCTGGCATCCGTTTCATTAAAATTTACTGTATTATCTGGTTTATACGTTTCTTTTTTCTCAAGTATAACAAAAGTTTTATCGCTTATTTTTTTGAATTTAAGGCCCGTGTTTTTTAATACCTGGTCAAGAATTTTCTCAATATTTGCTTCTTTATCATTGGCGGGGTTAACTATTTTATTCCCTAATGCATGATCGGAATAAAGAAAAAATATTCCTTTGGAACGGTTGAGTTCTTTTAGAACGGCAGACAAGGTTTGTTTATCCGCCTTCTCAGGCATTTTGTCTGAATCTGTTTTCTGCTGATTGGGAATGGACTTATGCACAGTGGCATAAACGTATCCGTTTTGACTAAATGCCACCTGTGTTAAGATTTGCAAACCGATAGTCATGCATAGTACCGGCTTGATACTAAAACTTTTTTTTCTCATTTTGCAGCGTTTAAGGAGTCTATGAAATGTTGGTTTTTATTTTTTTACGGCTTTATTATTACCTCATCTCCATTCCTTGTTACCTGTACTTCCAACGCTTCTTCAATTGCGTTGAGTAATACATCCAGGTTGTTATTCGCCATAATACCATTTAATGGTTTAGTGCCCAATGCATCATCTGCCAGTGTAACTTCTACGCCATAATGTTCCTTAATCAGCACGATGGCATCATTAAGTGTGGCATTATCAAAATCAATTTTATTGTCTTTCCATGCAAGGATGCTTTCATCTTTAACTTCTTTCTTAACCACATCTTCCTGAACATATTCGTAATATTCACCAGCGACCATCTTTATTTCTTTACCATCTTTAGTTTTAATAGTAATGCCACCTTCTTTTAATAACACATTAGCTTTCCCGTTTTTATTGACAACGTTGAACTGAGTTCCGGTAACTTCGATGTCAAACTTATCTGTGTGCACAATGAATTTGGTTTTTTCAGCTGTTTTTTGCACATGAAAAAAAGCTTCTCCTTTTATCCATACTTCCCTGTTCTCTCCCTTCTGCCAATTTTTTCCATAGCGGATATTGCTGTTGGCATTTAAGATAACTTCAGAACCATCGGGCAGTTGCTGCTGCTTGATTTCACCGTATTGAGTTTGAATTGAAGGCGGGTTTGAAATAATTTCTTTCCATAAAAAGAAACTGACAGCAATAGCCGCAACAGATGCAGCAGCCAGCCACCATCTCCTGCTCATATAGCGAACTTTTGAAGGAGCGGATGATTCAACCTCTTTTATTTTATTAAATAATCTTGCTTCTGCAGTTTCCAGTTGTTGTTGCGAAATCTCTTTTTCATTGATATGGATATTATTTAAAAGGTTAACGGCTCTTTCAACAACAGACTGCCTGTCAGGGTTTTCGGCAATCCATTTTTCCCAATATTTGAAATCTGCATCATCAGAGCGGAAATACCAGTTGAGGAAGCTATCATCAGATAAAAAGTCCTCGCATTCTTGATAATTAATCGACATAAAAGACAGTTTCTTTATCTATAGTTCTCAAAATATTTTTTTTGTAACCATATTCATGGAACTTTTTTTTAATTTGCTCCTGATAACACACAAAAATTTTTGATACTTGCTTCTAATTACTTTGTATTAGAGCCCCTTAGGTTTGTTGATTATTAATGAATTACTGTCTGCGAAAAGAAGTTTAAATTGAATAACAACACCAACGACATTATTTTGTGGGAATCATTTAACACCGGAAATAAGGAATCTTTTGGATTACTTTTTCGCCGCTATTATGGTCAGTTATACAATTACGGTTGCAAAATAACCAGCGATACCAATTTGCTGGAAGATACTATACAGGAACTGTTTACCGAATTATGGCAAAACAAATCGCAAACACAGGTTTTGTCTGTAAAAGCGTACCTGATGAAAGCGTTAAAGTATAAGCTTTTTAAGCAGCTAAAATGTAAAAAATCCTTTACTCAGGAAGTGCCGGAAGCAATTCATTTTGAAATAAGTTATGAATCTCTGAAAATAGCTTCTGAAGAAGATGAAATAAAAGCAAAAAAAATTCATCATAGTCTGCAGCGAATATCAAACCGGCAAAAGGAAATTATTTATTTAAAGTTTTACCAGGATCTGAGCTATGATGAAATAAGCGAGGTGATGCAAATTAATTACCAGGCAGCCCGTAACCTTCTGTACCAGGCTGTAAAATCTTTGAAGGTAATATTGCAGGATACCATGAGCATGATGCTTTTTTTTGTATAAATATATTTTTTCTACATTACAAAGCAGCCAGTTATTACACAGGATTAAGACAGCGATTGTTACCCTAATAAATGATAAATTTGCATACCTAACTCAAGCAGATTAATATGAATATGTCAGACTCGTTTGAAAAAATTCCCGTTAAAATTTTTGATTCTATAAAAAGTGGTTCAGCATTTATTGCACAGCAAATAGCCAGTCTTATTAAAGAAAAAACAGCCAAAGGAGAAAAATGTATTTTAGGTTTGGCCACTGGCTCCTCTCCCAAATCAGTATATGCAGAGTTAGTCCGTTTGCATAAAGAAGAAGGCCTGAGTTTTAAAAACGTCATCACCTTTAACCTCGACGAATACTATCCAATAGAAAAAGATGCATTACAGAGCTATAACCGCTTTATGAAAATGCATTTGTTTGATAAGGTGGATATAAACCAGTCCAACTGTCATATTCCCAATGGAGAAATTCCTAAAGATGAAATAAAAGCTTATGCAGCAGCTTATGAAAAGCAAATTGCCGATTTAGGCGGTATTGATTTACAAATCCTCGGCATTGGTAACAATGGACATATTGGTTTTAACGAACCGGGCTCATCATTATTCTCCAAAACAAGATTAATTACTTTAGACAATTCAACACGTTTAGCCAATTCCTACGAGTTTGCTAATATTTCTGAAGTTCCCCGCCTCGCAATAACAATGGGAATTGGGACCATTTTAAAAGCAAAGAAAATATTGCTGATGGCATGGGGGCAGGTAAAAGCTCCTGTTATACAAAAAGCTGCTGAGGCTGATATTACAGATCATGTACCTGCCTCGCTTCTGCAAAATCATGATGATGTAACTTTTATAGTTGATGAACCGGCAGCGTCCGAATTAACAAGAATAAAATCACCCTGGCTTACCGGCGATTGTGAGTGGACAGCAAAGATGATTAAGAAAGCAGTAGTGAATATGTCATTGAAACTGCAAAAACCCATTTTAAGTTTAACCAACACCGATTACAATGAATATGGACTGAGTGATCTGTTAGTAGAAGAAGGAGATGCATATGAAATAAACCTGAAAGTATATTATATGCTGCGTGACAGTATAACGGGGTGGCCTGGTGGTAAGCCCAATGCTGTTATACCGCATCACCCCGAACGTTCATCACCACATCCCAAAAAAGTAGTCATCTTCTCTCCTCACCCGGATGATGATATTATTTCTATGGGCGGAACATTTCAGCGGCTGCAAGAACAGGGACATGATGTACATGTTGCCTATCAAACATCCGGGAATATTGCTGTAACAGATGAATTTGTTACCCGCTTTTTAGATTTTGCTGTTGGTTTTGAAGATATGTTTGGTATTGACAGTAAACAATCACACCAGTTATTACAATCGGCAAGACAATTTCTATCTGCTAAAAAATCAAACCAGTCAGACACTTCAGAAATACGTGCTATTAAAGGTTTAATAAGAAGATGTGAAGCGGCTGCTACCTGCCGTTATGTTGGTCTAAAAGAAGGAAATTGGCATTTTCAAAATCTTCCTTTTTATGAAACGGGTGTTGTTGAGAAAAAACCAATGGGCGAAGACGATGTTAAACTAACTATAGAACTATTACGTAAAATAAAGCCTCAGCAGGTGTATTGTGCAGGAGATTTTGCTGATCCGCATGGTACACATATCGTTTGTTTTAACGTAGTGGCAGAATCTTTAAGAAGAATTAAAGCAGCGGGTGACGATTGGGTAAAAGATTGCTGGGTTTGGTTATACAAAGGCGCCTGGCAGGAATGGAATATAGAAGAAATTGAAATGGCTATACCGATGAGTCCGGACCAGGTAATGAAAAAACGTTTTGGCATATTTATACATCAATCCCAAAAAGACATGGTTCCATTCCAGGGAGCTGATGCAAGGGAATTTTGGCAGAGAGCAGAAGACCGGAATGCAGCAACCGCTGATTTGTTTGCCCAGCTTGGTCTTACCAAATACGCTGCCATGGAGGCTTTTGTAAGATGGCATTATTAAAATTGCTGAATTACCATTTTAGATTTCAGATTTTACCTGTCAGGCCGTATATTTGCAGCCCGTTTTACGGAGTTGGCCCCGTAGCTCAATTGAATAGAGCATTTGACTACGGATCAAAAGGTTTCAGGTTTGAATCCTGACGGGGTCACAAGAAAACCACTGAATTTTCAGTGGTTTTTTATCTTATAAGGATTTTTTTATCTAAATAAATTTCAATACCTCTTTTCCCATTGCTTCTGTTCCTAATATCTTATTAGCGGGAGTTTGTGCATCCGCAATATCCCGCGTACGGAATCCTGATTTTAAAACTTTATCAACAGCATTGATGACTGCTTCCGATTCTGCTTTCATACCAAATGAAATATCCAGGAGTAAAGCAGCAGATAAAATGGAAGCTACTGGATTAGCCACCCCTTTACCCGTAATATCATGTGCAGAGCCATGAATAGGTTCATATACCCCCGTACCATCACCAACAGAAGCGCTGGCCAGCATCCCCATTGAACCGGCAATTTGCGAAGCCTCATCAGTAAGAATATCAC
>JBLMVP010000030.1:0-7244 GCA_050256755.1 Sphingobacteriales bacterium
TTCTACTTTATTCTCCAGGTCAACATTTAGTTTTTTTACATCCTCTGTGATTTTTTGTAATTGTTCTTTTTGCTCGAATAATTTTTTTTCTGCTTCCTTTCTTACTGTTATGTCAACAATAAAGGCAATTACATAAGACTCTCTTTTCTGGTGATAATAACTCAAACTTATTTCTACCGGGAACTCGGATCCATCTTTTCGCTTTGCGAACAAATCTCTGCCATGACCCATTTGCCTGCTTTGCGGATTATGGTGAAATTGCTGGCGATACCCTTCATGTTTGGGCACATACCGTTGCGGGATAAGTTCCTCAACCTGTCGCTCCAGCAGTTCTACTTTACCATAACCAAACATCCTCTCTGCTGCCGGGTTTATTAAAACAATTTTGCCTTTTTTATTAGCAAGTATTATTCCTTCTGTAGTGTTATGAAATAAAGCATTGATTTGTTGTTCCTCTGAATCTTTTTCCCTGCTCAGCCGCTTTACGAATATTACCAGCAAAACAGTACCCGCAATTAAAAACATGGAGAAAAGATGCTGAAACATAACCTGTGTCGGGCTCAGGTTATGTGAAAGGAAATAGGTTGCAAATACAAATATAAAACTCACTGCTCCAAACAGGTAAGTAAAATAATCTTCCTTCAAAAAAAAAGAGAGCAATATAAATGTAATCAGTCCGCCATCAAAAAATGCAAAGTCCGGAAAAAGAAATTCCATCCAAGCGGTGACAGCGAACACAACGAGGCAGAAACCAAGAATATTAGTTTTTTTGAATTGGTACATGGGCTGGTTTCATTAGTTAGAAATAAGGCGTAATTAATTTTGAAATACAAAGCAATTTAATTGATTTTATGTTTTACTGATACTTATCAATGAAAGAACTGAGAAATCTCAACTCCGTCCTCAACAGGTAAAATTACTTTAGCGCCCAATTCTAACTATGCAGTCACCAACAACGGAGAAAAAATTACAGTGTACCCACTGCGGGGAAGATTGTGTTGCCAATACAATAGTACTGGAAGATAAAAACTTTTGCTGCGAAGGCTGTAAAATGGTATACCAGCTTATCAATCAAAATGGCCTTTGTGACTATTATAATCTGAATGAAAACCCCGGTATCAGTCAGCGCATAACCGTTAGAAAAGATAAATTCTCCTTCCTGGATGATACCAAAATTCAGCAACAACTCATTTCTTTTAAAAACGATGCACAAACTCATATTAATTTTTACCTGCCGCAGATGCATTGCAGTTCCTGTCTGTATTTGCTGGAAAATCTCCATAAACTCAATAAAGGAATTATTGCCTCCAAGGTAAATTTTACAAGGAAAGAAGTAAGCGTTCGCTTTAATCATAGAGAAACATCTGTCAGGGAAGTGGCAGAATTGTTAACTTCTATTGGCTATGAGCCGTATATCAGCCTGCACGATTTGAAAGGAGCAAAACCGGGCATTAATAAATCCATGATATACCAGTTGGGTGTTGCTGGCTTTTGTTTTGCCAATATCATGATGATGAGTTTCCCGGAATACCTGGGGCTGGAATCAGCAGAAAAAAATTTACAGGGTGTTTTTCGCACCCTGAATTTTATTTTATCGTTGCCGGTATTGTTATACAGTGCTCAACCTTTCTATGATTCTGCCTGGAAAAGTTTAAAACATAAGTTTCTCAATATAGATGCGCCAATAGCTTTAGCCATTCTTATAACTTTTGTCCGCAGCGCCTATGAAGTTATCAGCGGAACAGGTGCGGGTTATTTCGATTCTATGACAGGTATTGTATTCTTTATGCTCATTGGCAGAATTCTTCAGCAAAAAACTCACCAGCAACTTTCTTTCGAAAGAGATTATACTTCTTATTTCCCCGTTGCTGTAACAGTTTTAAAAGATAATAAAGAATTGCCTGCTGCTTTACCTGACATAAAACCAACCGATACTTTATTAATCCATAATGAAGAACTGATTCCGGCAGATGGCATATTAACCAAAGGAAAAGCTTTTATTGATTACAGTTTTGTTACCGGTGAATCTTTACCGGTGATGAAAGAAGTGGGTGAATTTATTTATGCCGGCGGAAAGCAAACCGGCGGGAATATTGAAATACTGGTAATGAAAGAAGTGGCTCAAAGTTACCTGACAAGATTGTGGAATAAAGATGAAGATGAAAAAAAAGTAGAAAAAAGTATATCATTTGTTCATGCTTTGAGCCGTTATTTTACTTACATCGTTTTTGCAATTGCATTAATTGGTGCTGCTTACTGGTCGTTTTATAACAGCCATAAAGCATGGAATGTAATTACAACTGTATTGATTGTTGCCTGTCCCTGTGCTTTGTTATTATCCAACACCTTTACCAATGGCAACATTTTAACCATACTGGCAAGAAATAAATTTTACCTGCGTAATGCACAGGCTATTGAAGACATTGCCAATATCAATCATATCGTTTTCGATAAAACCGGTACCCTCACCGATGCTCATCACCAGGATATTGTGTATGAAGGAATACCATTGACAAAACAACAGGAAGAAGCTATCAGTTTGCTCTCAGCACAGTCAACCCATCCGCTGAGTAAGGCACTTTCAACTCATTTGACCAGGAGTAATAAAATGGGAGTGGTTGGGTTTTGTGAAATTAAAGGTGAAGGTATTGAGGGTTTTGTAAATGGTGATTTGATTGCACTCGGCTCAAAAAAGTTTATCAAAGCCCGCCTGTTGGACGGACAGGGGAAATTCAAAGGGGTCAATGAAGGAACTAAAGTGTATGTGGCGATTGAAAATAAACCACTGGGTTATTATCATTTTCAAAATCATTACAGGGAAACACTTCCTTCGCTGATAGATAATTTGAAAAAACAATTTCATTTATCAGTCATATCCGGGGATGGTTCTGCAGAAAAAGAAAACTTATGGCAGCTGATGGGAAAGAAAACTCACATTTTATTTGAACAATCACCTGCTGATAAACTCAACTACATTCAGCAGTTACAAAACAGCAAAAATCAGGTAATGATGATTGGGGATGGATTAAATGATGCAGGAGCTCTTAAACAGAGTAATGTGGGAATAGCTTTAACTGAAAACACGAATAATTTTACTCCCGCCAGTGATGCTATTCTTGAAGCCGGGCAATTATCCAAGCTCCCCCGTTTTGTTCAGCTATGCAGAGCGAACAAACAAATAGTTATGGCGAGTTTTATCCTGTCCATTGTGTACAATATCATCGGTTTGTTTTTTGCCTTACAAGGAGTGCTTTCTCCTATGGTTGCAGCTATATTAATGCCTTCCAGTTCCATCAGTATTTTGTTACTGACTTTTGGCAGCAGTAACCTGGTGGCTAAATGGTTAAAGTTGTAAAAGATTTAAGCATTGCAATTCTTCATTTTCATTCTGGTTTTGATAAAAATCATCCCCCCAAATGAGACATATCAGTCCCGTATTACCTCTCTAAAAATACTTTTACGCCTTTAAAATCAGAAGGGAGAAACATGAGTGTAATAGTTGTTTTATTACTGGCAAGTATTTCTGTGGCAGCGCTGTTCCTCGCAGCCTTTATCTGGAGTGTAAAAAAAGGGCAGTTTGATGATGATTATTCTCCCCCCCGTCGTATTCTTTTTGATGATACCCCTCCTTCTAAGAAATAATTAACGGACAGGCTTCTTAACCAAATCTAATAAACATCAAACCTGAATATAATAACATGCAACTGGAAAAATTTTATTATGACAACAAAATTGTAAGAGCTTTTGCATACGCAACAGTTCTATGGGGTATAGTGGGTATGCTGGCCGGTTTATGGGTATCACTGCAATTCTTTGCTCCAGCCACCAGTTTAAACTATGCCGGCACCACATTCGGACGTTTGCGCCCTATCCACACCAATGCGGTAATTTTTGCATTTGTTGGTAACTGTATGTTTACCGGCGTTTATTATTCACTGCAGCGTTTGTGCAAAGCCAGGATGTTTAGCGATAAACTAAGCTGGCTACATTTCTGGGGATGGCAATCCATTATTGCTCTGGCAGCATTAACGCTTTTCTTTGGCATGACAACCGGGAAAGAATATGCTGAACTGGAATGGCCAATTGATATTCTTATTACACTCATCTGGGTGGTATTTGGTATCAATATGTTTGGCACCATTATCAAGCGCCGCGAATCACATATTTATGTTGCCATCTGGTTTTATATTGCTACCTGGGTAACCGTTGCTATGCTGCATATTGTTAACTCCATTGAAATACCGGTTTCATTTACAAAAAGCTATAGCTGGTATGCAGGTGTGCAGGATGCATTAGTACAGTGGTGGTATGGCCATAATGCTGTTGCCTTCTTTCTTACCACACCCATTTTAGGTTTGATGTATTATTTTCTTCCCAAAGCAGCCAATCGTCCGGTATATTCTTACCGTCTTTCAATTATTCACTTCTGGGCCTTAATATTTTTATACATATGGGCCGGGCCTCATCATTTATTATATACAGCATTGCCTGACTGGGCACAATCATTAGGTGTTGTATTCTCAGTAATGCTGATTGCACCAAGCTGGGGTGGCATGCTTAATGGGTTGTTTACTTTACGTGGTGCATGGGACAAAGTAAGAGAAGAACCTGTATTGAAATTTTTTGTGGTAGCCATTACCTGTTATGGTATGAGTACGTTTGAAGGCCCGATGCTTTCCTTAAAAAATGTAAACGCAATTGCTCACTTTACTGATTGGATTATTGCTCACGTACACATTGGTGGTTTAGGATGGAATGGGTTTATGGCTTTTGGTATGTTATACTATCTCATCCCAAAAATGTTTAACACAGCATTGTATTCAAAAAAATTAGCGACCAATCATTTCTGGCTGGGAACAATTGGTATTGTGCTGTATGCCGTGCCTCTTTACTGGGCAGGTTTTACACAAAGTTTAATGTGGAAACAATTTACTGAAGATGGAACTTTACAATATCCATTTCTTGAAACAGTAACTCAAATTCTTCCAATGTACATCACCCGCAGTATTGGAGGTACTTTATATCTCGTGGGTGCATTGTTTATGGTTTATAATTTATACAAAACAGTTAAGCAGGGAAGTTTTATAGCCAATGAAGAAGCAGAAGCTGCTCCACTGGAAAAAATATCTCATATAAAAGAATACTGGCACCGCTGGATTGAAAGACGTCCAATGCAGATGCTGGTCTTAAGTTTAATTGTGGTTGTTATTGGCGGATTGGTTGAATTGATACCCACATTCCTAGTTAAATCAAATATTCCAACTATCGCTTCCGTAAAACCATATACTCCTTTGGAATTACAGGGAAGAGATATTTATGTTAGGGAAGGATGTTATACCTGTCATTCACAAATGATTCGTCCTTTCCGTGATGAAGTATTGAGGTATGGTGAATACTCCAAAGCCGGTGAGTTTGTCTACGACCATCCATTCCAGTGGGGTTCTAAACGTACAGGGCCGGATTTGGCAAGAGAAGGTGGAAAAAATCCTGATAGCTGGCATTTCATGCACATGTTTGACCCGAGACAAACATCGGATAAAAGTATAATGCCAAGATATCCGTGGTTGTATCAAAATGATTTGGATGTTGCTTCTACACCTGCAAAAATCAGGGCTATGCAAACACTGGGTGTTCCTTATGAAAAAGGATACGACCAGGTTGCTACTTCTGATTTGCAAACACAGGCCAAACAAATTGCTGATGGTTTAAAAGCAGATTCAAAAGTGAAACAGTTAATGACGATAGAAGGAATTGGCAATCCTGAAAGCAAAGAAATCATTGCTTTGATTGCTTACCTGCAAAGGATAGGAAAAGATATTAAAGCAGCACCTAAAACAACAACAGCACAAGCATCGTTAAAATAATCGTGAATCGTTAGTCGTGAGTCGCAATAAAAAATCTAACGATTCACGAATGACGAATAAAACTTAACAATTAAAGAGTCACTTATGAAGTTCGTTCACTACCTGGAGAAAATAACTGACGTAAGCATTTACCCGGTTATATCCTTTTGCATATTCGGATTGTTTTTCCTGGCTGTCGGTACATGGTTATTAAAATCTGACAAAAAACTGATGGATAAAAACAGCCGCATACCACTTGACTAACTAATAAAATAATTGATATGTTCCGCCACTTAAATATAATCAACATGAATAAAACAGGAAGAGTTATTACTCTCTGTATAGCTATGATGGCAGGTGTTATTCCGGCTATGGCACAAGGACCAAAACCAGAATCTTCCTTAAATAATCCACTGGCATTAACGCTGGTGGTTATTATTGCGGCCCTTGCATTGGTTATTGGTATGCTTGCTTACGTTGTGTATGGAGCCGCTGAAATTGAAATAAAGAAACAGCAGAAACAAAAAACTGAAAGCAAACTTAAAGGTACCGTTTTAACGATTGCTCTTTTAATGGCAGCAACCCTTACCAAAGCACAGAATGCCACATCAACAACTGCTGCTCCTGCGCAAAATACTGTTAGCGGGTTATCCTCATCAACATTTTATATACTGATGGCTGTTTTGCTTGTTGAAATTGCTGCTATCTTTTTCCTTTTATTCCAACTTCGATTTTTAATTGGATTGGAAAGAAGAAAAGTTATGGAAAGTGTTGCTGAAGAAGGCGCTGTTGAATATACCCCCGCCAAACCAAAATTAAGCTGGTGGGATAGATTTAATAAATTCCGCCCGGCTGAACAGGAAGCAAATATTGACCTTGGTCATAATTATGATGGCATCCGCGAACTGGATAACCGTCTTCCGCCATGGTGGTTATATGGATTTTATGTTACCATTATTTTTGCTGTAGTGTATTTATACCGTTCACAAGTTTCTCATGCAGCTCCATCACCAATAGAAGAATACCAGGCTGCAGTAGCAAAAGCAGAATTGCAAAAAGAAGAAATGCTGAAAAATCAGAAGAATAAAGTAGATGAAAATACAGTTGTGTTTTTGGCAGATAAATCAGAATTAGAAAAAGGCAAATCAATTTTTGCAGCCAATTGTGTTGCCTGTCATGGCAAAGATGCACAAGGTATTGTTGGCCCTAATCTCACAGATGATTACTGGATACATGGCGGAAAGATTAACGATCTGTTCAAAACAATTAAATACGGTTATCCTGAAAAAAGCATGCAGAGCTGGAAAGATTTATTGAGCCCGGTTCAAATTGCACAGGTAGCCAGTTTTATAAAGTCATTGCGTGGAACGAATCCTTCCGGTGCAAAAGAAAAACAGGGTG
>JBLMVP010000031.1:0-10828 GCA_050256755.1 Sphingobacteriales bacterium
GTGTAAATATTTCCATCAGCGTTTTGGAGTGGATGTAAGAAGTATCCGGTACCCGGGATTGATCAGTTATAAATCTGCCCCCGGGGGCGGTACAACAGATTATGCAGTGGAAATATTTCATGAAGCGCTGGAAGATAAAAAGTATGAATGCTTCTTAAAAGAGGATACATATTTGCCCATGATGTATATGCCCGATGCTATTCGTGCAACCATCGAATTGATGGAAGCTCCGGCAGAAAAAATTTCCATCCGTACTTCTTACAATGTAGCGGGAATGAGTTTTTCGCCAAAGGAAATTGCCGCCGAAATAAAAAAGCATATTGCTGATTTTACTGTCAGTTATAAACCAGATTACCGTCAGCAGATTGCCAACAGCTGGCCGCAAAGTATTGATGATTCGGTTGCAAGAAATGATTGGGGCTGGAAAGAAGAATATGATTTAAGCCGCATGACCAAGGATATGCTGGAAAATTTGAAATAAGGTATTGTTAATATAATAGTATAAAACCGTTTTGTCTTTATGCTGACAATGACGGTTTTTTATTTTGGTGTATCATTGCAATACAATTTTTTAAATGAACAGGATAATTGTAATTATTCTTGCATTGGTTACTTGTACATCTTCTTTTTCACAATCAGTTAAACCGGGAATTTTCAGGGCAGTGTTACTGCGGGAAGATGGAAATCAAATTGTTTTCAACTTTCAATGGAGGCCCGAGGGTAAGAAAAATGTAATGTTCATTACTAATGCTGCGGAAAAAATAAGGGTTGATAATATCACTGTAAGACAGGATTCCATTTTCATAGACATGCCTTTGTTTGAGGCAAAATTTTATATAGCTATTCAGAAGGATGGAAGCTGGAAAGGGAATTTTATTAAAGGCACCCGTACAACAGACCAGACAATAGCTTTTGCTGCCTACCCCAATCAACCCAATCGTTTTGCTGCAAAGGACGGCAAAGCTGCTGCAAATATTTCAGGAAGATGGGCTGTTAATTTCTCTGACACAAACAAAATAAAGAATGAATATTCAATAGCAGAGTTTAGGCAGGTTGGTAATAAAATTACTGGAACTTTTTTAACGGCTACGGGCGACTATCGATATTTAGAGGGAATTGTTACGGGTCATAAGTTATTTCTTTCCTGTTTTGATGGTTCACATATATATTCTTTTACTGCAACTATCAATGATGATAATACAATTAAAGATGGATTGTATTGCAGCAGCGCAATTGCTAAACAATTTTGGACCGCAAAAAAGGATGCCAATGCCGCTTTGCCAATTTTAGAAAAGCCAGTTACTCTATTGCCAGGTGAAAGCCGGATAAGTTTTTCTTATAAAAATATAGATGGTGAAACTGTTTCGTTAAATGATAAACGTTTTAAAAACAAAGTAGTGATTGTGCAGTTAATGGGTTCCTGGTGTCCCAATTGTATGGATGAAACTAAATTCTTAAGTGATTTTTATAAACGTAATAAAAAAAGGGGAGTGGAAGTCGTGGCATTAGCCTATGAATACTCAACTGATTTTTTTCGTTCGCAAACAAGTCTGCGTAAATTTCAAAAAAGATTTAATGTGGAATATCCAATGCTGATAACAGGAGTAGCTGTAAGTGACGAAATGCGAACAGAAAAAACATTGCCGCAAATAACACCTATCAGAACTTTTCCTACAACTTTATTTTTAGATAAAAAGGGGAATGTTCGTGAAATACATAATACTTTTTACGGCCCCGGTACAGGAGCAGAGTTTGAAAAGTTTAAAATAAGGTTTGATAAAACGATTGATGATTTGCTGGCAGAAAAATAATAATTTCAGCGGATAATTTGAAAGCTGGTAAAGTTTTGTAATAATATTTCTTCTTTAATTACTTCGCTAACCACTGCTTTGGGTGGGCCTTGTTTGCAATAATTTAATAAATCAGTAATCTGGTAATCCTCACCGGTGGCAATTATATAAACACTTCCATCGGGCAAATTTTTTACCGTTCCGGTAATGCCTAATTCTTCAGCTTTTGTTTTGGTGTAATGCCGGTAATAAACACCCTGTACTTTCCCTCTAACCAATATGGAGATAGTTTGACGCATTATTTAACCCTGGCTATATCTGCCACAGTTTTCTTTTCTACGATGTTAAGCGTGGCATCTCTAACCTGAATCATAACATCATTTATGCCACAATGTTTTTCATCGCAGTTTTTACAGCGTTCATAAAAATATAAGCTTACACAAGGCATAAGGGCAATGGGGCCATCGAGTAACCGCATAACTTTTGCTAAAGGTATTTTGTTTGGGGATTGTTTAAAAAAATAGCCGCCTCCTTTACCTTTTTTACTTTCTAATAAACCTGCATTTTTAAGTTCCAGTAAAATGTTTTCCAGGAATTTTAAAGGGATTTTTTTCTTTTTAGAGATTTCCGCAATCAGGGTGGGTTCATTCGGATTTTTCTGTGCCATGTAAACCAATGCCTGAAAAGCGTACTGTGTTTTCTTTGATAACATAACTAAAATTGTAGACTAAAGTTAATTTATTAATTGGAATTAAACGGTGACTTAAATATTGGAGGGAATTGGTAAATCAATTTGTGCTCATAAACGTATTTAACCAATCCGGTTACAGAGTTGGTCTTTGTTTCCCTGAAGATATTTTTGCGGTGGGGCTCAACGGTTCTTTTGCTTAAAAATGTGTTTCATCGATTTATCCGTTGCAATTCTTTTTCAATCAATTTAATAATTTCTATTTCCCTGGCAGCTAAATGAGCTTCTTCATTTTCTTTTTTACATCCCTGGCCTGCATCACTTCCTATATCGCTTCATTTTCATTGATTAAATTCGGTATTTCTTTCTTGATGCTAATGAGTTGTTAGAGACCCAGAACATCCCGCATTCCATAATTCCCTTTTTTATTTAACAAAAATTCAGCAGCTAATACCGCACCTGACGCAAAACCTTTACGGCTGTAGGCTGTATGAATAATTTCAATACTATCAATATCCGATTCATATTTTATAAAATGAGTTCCGGGAGCAGGGTCTTCTCTTTCGCTGATTATGGGCAGTTCTTCCGGGTTATCTGTTTCATGATTTACCCAGCCTTTCTTTGATGGATATTTTTCCAGTATCTGTTCTGCTAAAGTGATGGCCGTACCACTGGGGGCATCTAATTTTTGGGTATGATGAACTTCTTTCAGGCTTATCAAATATTCTTTATGTGGACTCATTAGTTTGGCGAGTTGTTTATTTAGTTCAAAAAATAAATTAACGCCAATGCTAAAATTGCTGGCATATAAAAAGGTGCCGTTATTTTCTTTGCAGATGGATTTTATTTCATCCAGCTGATTTAGCCAGCCGGTTGTTCCGCTTACTACCGCAACACCATTTTCCAGGCAGAACTTAATGTTTTCAAATGCTGCATGTGGATTAGTGAATTCAATGGCCACATCGGCCTGCTTAATATTTTCTTTTGTAAACTCGTTTAAGTTGAGGTCATTGATGCGTAGTATAACCTCATGATTCTTTTCAAAAGCAATTTCTTCTATGGCTTTTCCCATTCTGCCATAACCAATTAAAGCAATTTTCATGTTACCTGTAAATATAAGTAGTGAATAAAACTTAACGGAGTGAAGTTAAGTTTTTTGATGATTTGTTTTTGCCAATGGCCACAATTAAACTCAGTCCGGTAGTGTTGGCCATTGGGCTATAGCCAGGATTTATTTTTATTGAAAGGTCTTCACTAACATCAAAGTTGTATAAATGCCCATCAACCGTAGCATCCACAACATTAAGCCCCCATGCAAGCAGAAAAAACAAAACGGAGTAATCAACATTCTGTCTAAACTCATTGCGGTATTTTTTTAAGGATTCAGGCTGATTTAGAAGAGGTACAAGTTGTACAAACACTCTTTTATAATCGGAAGAATCTCTTAATGGTTGCGGAGGTATACGCCTGGGCTGGCTGAAATCAACAGCTACTTTATAAGCAAATCTTGTTCGGTTATACCATTTAATATTGTAAGCAAAAATGCCAGCAGTTGTACCCAATGCGCCGTATACAATTGGGACTTTCCAGTATTTTTTATTGTAAATCTGCCCCCAGCCGGGAAGAATGGCAGAACGTAATGTTGCTTTGCGGGGCGAATGCGGTTTTTTAACAACAGAATCTTTTTTACTTTCCGTAAGTTCACCCTTTTTTGTTGCCAATGTTGTATCAGGCACAATAGTTTTATCCTGTGCCCAAACTTTCACAGTTGTAATGAATAAAAAGAAAAATAAAACGGTAAGTTTTAAATTCATAATTTATTAATGAACCTGCACATTTAGCTTACTCAGCAAACTGTTTAATTCTTCCAGTGAATAATATTCAAAACTGATGGTTCCATTACCCTTATTGCTATGAGTTAATTTTACTTTAGCGCTGAATTGTGACGCTAAATTATCTTCAATTTGTTTGAATGTGGGAGGTAGAGCTGGTTTTGAAGAATTTTTAACAGCAGGCCCGGATTTATAGAACTTCCTCACCAGTTCTTCTGTTTGACGAACAGATAGGTGGCGGGTTTTTATTTCATTGAATATATACAGTTGTTTATCCGGCTGGTCAACATTTATCAGTGCACGGGCATGACCCATTGATATTTCTCCATTACGCACTGCTAATTGAATATCGGGCGGAAGTTTTAACAGCCGGATGAAATTGGCTACGGTACTTCTTTCCTTACTCATTCTTTCCGCTAACTGCTCTTGCGTGTAATTCAGTTCATCCATCATTCGCTTGTAACTCAGGCCAATTTCAATGGCATTCAGATCCTGGCGCTGAAGATTTTCAAGCAGGGCTAATTCCAGTAATTGTGAATCATTTGCATGACGGATATAAGCAGGGATATCTTTTAATCCGGCAAGCTTTGCGGCTCTCCATCTCCGTTCACCGGAGATGAGTTGGTATTTATGATTGCCAATTTGTGAAACCGTAATGGGTTGAACAATATCATGCAATTTGATAGAGCTGGCCAGATCTTTTAATGCCTGCTCATCAAAATCATGACGAGGCTGCTTTGGGTTGACTTGTATTTGTTCAACCGGGATGCGGAGCATACTGGTTACAGATTCTACCACATTGCTCTTTAGTTGTCCCGAAGTTGTTTTTAAATCGGCATCTATGTTTTGTAATAAGGAACGAATTCCTTTTCCTAATGCATCTTTTTTATTGGGCGGAGTCATAACTAATTGCTTATTTCTGGTTGATTGTTATATATTGATTTCCGCAATTGACTAATGTTCCAAAATTCTTTCTTCCTGCTTTATCTTAGTCAGATTATTCTTCTGCAAAATTTCTTTGGCAAGATTAAGATAGTTGATAGCCCCTTTGCTGTCTGCGTCATATAAAATTACCGGTTTGCCGAAACTGGGGGCTTCACTCAATTTGGTGTTACGGTGAATGATGGAGGTAAACACTAAATCTTCAAAATGTCTTCTTACTTCACTTACCACCTGGTTACAAAGACGAAGGCGGCCATCATACATCGTCATTAAAATACCTTCAATCTGCAAAGCAGTATTTAAACGGTTTTGTACAATCTTAATCGTATTTAATAATTTACCCAGCCCTTCCAAAGCAAAAAATTCACATTGCACCGGGACAATTACTGAGTCAGAAGCTGTTAAAGCATTAACTGTTATCAAACCCAAAGATGGGGAGCAATCCACCACAATAAAATCGTAATCGTTTTTAATTGGCTCAAGTAATTCCTTTAATACATTTTCCCGGTTGGGATAATTTATCATTTCAATTTCGGCACCCACCAAATCTATGTGAGACGGAACCAAATCCAAATTGGGGATATCGCTTTTTAATATAACATCTTTAATGGCTGTTTGATTTATCATACAATCATATAAACTCTGCTGTATGTTATGTAAATCAAAGCCAATACCAGTGGTGCTGTTTGCCTGGGGGTCGGCATCCACCAATAAGGTTTTGTATTCCAAAACGGCAAAACTGGCAGCCAGGTTGATGGCTGTAGTAGTTTTACCAACACCTCCTTTTTGATTCGTTATTCCTATTATTTTTCCCATGAATTTTTTACCTCTTTAAAACGCTGAAAATTACTCCTTTTAAATGGATATTGTTTCACCTATTTGCGGCAAAAGAAGCTGTATTCCATTACGTGTGAATAAATCGTTAGTATCCTCATGATTTATTTTGATAAAACCAAATGTATCATAATGAACACCCACCACTGTATGGCAGTTTATCATATGCGTAGCTCTTAGAGCATCCGCAGCACCCATGGTAAAATTGTCGCCAATAGGTAAAATGGAGAAATCAATAACGGCCCATTGAGGAATCAATTGCATGTCCAGTGTGAGAGCGGTATCTCCGCTATAATAAAAGTTTTTTTCTTTACTGGTGATGATAAAACCCATCGGGTTGCCGCCATAAGTTCCATCGGGCAAACCGGATGAATGCTGAGCAGTTACACATTTTACTTTTCCAAAATCAAAATCCCATTTACCACCGGTATTCATAGGATGAATATTGTCCACACCCTGTTTACCAAGCCATATATAAATTTCCCAGGCACAAATTACTTTAGCTCCTGTCCTGGTAGCAATAGCAACAGCATCTAAAATATGGTCCCGGTGCCCATGAGAAATCAGTATATAATCCGCTTCAATACTATTTATATCAATATCCTTTGCGAGTTCATTGCCGGAAATAAATGGATCAAACAATAATTTTTTACCACTAACTTCAACAGTAAAACAGGAATGGCCGTAGTATGTAAAATTCATAATTTTTGAGTTGTTAATTCCAAGTTGTTAATTCCACTGATTAAGTTCCTGTAAAGTTGAACTAAGAACAACGGGCAAAAGAACTAATCTTCTGACAGGATGACAAAAATAAGGGTTCGGCATAATATTGTGAGAACAATACTCTTTGAAACCTGTTATAATAAGAAATTAAGAAAGGAAAAATATGTATACAATAATTTCCGGAACCAACCGGGATGATAGTAACACAGAAAAAGTGGCGGGGCTATATGTTGATTTGTTGGCTGAAAAAGGGATTAAAGCTAATTATCTTTCATTGAAAGGATTGAATGTACTTAACAGAAATAAGGAATTTGATACTATTGAAAAAGAAATGTTGATTCCTGCTGAAAAATTCATTTTTGTTTCACCGGAATATAATGGAAGTATTCCGGGTGTATTGAAGGCAATGATTGATATTTCTGACATCCGTAAAGTTTGGTGGGGCAAAAAAGCATTATTAACCGGGGTATCCACTGGCCGGGCTGGAAACTTAAGAGGCATGGAACATTTAACGGGAATATTACATTACCTCAAAATGTTTGTTCACCCCAATAAATTGCCCATTTCAGTTGTTGATAAATTATTAAATGGGGAAGGAGTGATTACAGATAAAGCCACTTTACATGCCGTTGAAGTACAATTAGACGAATTCATCAATTTTTAACACCTGCTTTTTATGGTTGCTGTTACCTTCACCTAATAAAATAATCAGATGAGACGCTTTTTTGGTTCATGGATGATACTTGTGTTTATGTTTTTACTGGATATTTATGTATTCCAGGCAGTAAAAGTTGTTACCAGTAATGCTGCACCTAAAACGAGGTTACTTATTTATAGTATTTACTGGATTATTTCTATCGGGGCAATTGTAACTTTATTTTCGTGGCCATATATCGCCAGCGGTAACTGGTTTCGTAGCTGGAAGGTTTATTTGTTTGCGATATTTATAGGAATTTTTCTTGCTAAATTAATTGCTGTTTTATTTTTTTTGGCTGACGATGTAAGAAGGGTATTTGTGTGGATATATACAAAGATTATTCCGCAGAAAAACGATGTGGTTACGGATGTTACAACCGGTATTCCCCGTTCAGTATTTTTAAGCTGGATGGGAATTGCTTTTGGCGGAGGTTTGTTTTCAACACTCGTTTATGGTTTTGGTAATAAATACCGTTACCAGGTTCGTAAATTAAAATTGTCTTTTAATAATCTTCCCGCAGCATTTAAGGGATTTAAGATTGTTCATATATCCGATATTCATTCCGGAAGTTTTACAGATAAAGAAGCGGTGCAGAAAGGAATTGATAAAATTTTAAAAGCTAAAGCTGATGTTATTTTGTTTACCGGTGATTTGGTTAACAATAAAGCAGATGAGATGGATGAATACCATGATGTGTTTAAACAACTAACTGCACCTCATGGTGTGTTCTCCACTTTTGGTAACCATGATTATGGTGATTATGTACAATGGGAAAATGAACAGGCAAAAAAAGATAACCTGGAGAGATTAAAACAAGTGCATGCGGGCATGGGCTGGCGTTTGCTGAATGATGAAAATATATTGCTTGAAAAAGATGGACAGCAGATAGCGGTTATTGGTGTACAAAATATAAGTGGGCGTGGGAATTTTCATTCTTACGGAAACTTGGAAAAAGCATACACAGGAATTGAACATGCTCCATTTAAAATACTGATGAGTCATGACCCTTCACACTGGAATGCTGAAGTAACAAAGAAATATGCTGGTATTGATTTGACTCTTTCCGGTCATACACACGGAATGCAGTTTGGTGTAGAGATACCCGGAGTAAGATGGAGCCCTGTAAAATATTTTTACAAACAATGGGCGGGATTATATCAACAAGCCAGTCAAAAATTATATGTAAACCGCGGCTTTGGTTTTATTGGTTATCCCGGCAGGGTAGGAATATTACCGGAAATTACGGTGATTGAGTTGGTTTAGAGTTCTAAGTTCTGATCTGTAAGTTTCAATAACCAGTGACATGCATCAGGAAACCAACAGCTCATTAAACCTTTTTTATATTTGAGTGTCAAAATTCAAATTTTTGAAACCCGAACTTTTAAACCAATGACCATTAAGCTTAAAAATCTATGCTTACTTGTATTTTTATCTGTCAGTCTTATTTCATTTTCACAAACAACCATTAAGGATACATCTGTTAAGTATTCAAAAGAATATATAGATTCGCTGACCAATTCAGAAAGTTTTCAAAAAGAGTTTAATGCATTTGTTGATTCAATAACAGGTAATAAAAGTTATTTTGATTTTAGTACCGGCATAAGTAACCGTATTTTCAGTTTGCGTAATAATGCTTTTAATACACAGCAGGTAATTACCAATAAACTTACGCTAACTCCAACGCTAAGTTATATTAATAAAACAGGGATGGGTTTATCATGGACATCTT
The DNA here is from genome assembly GCA_050256755.1 of Sphingobacteriales bacterium. GTDB lineage: Bacteria > Bacteroidota > Bacteroidia > Chitinophagales > Chitinophagaceae > AWTP1-9. The sequence goes on from JBLMVP010000031.1 coordinate 9,236, forward strand.
TTTTAATTTTTGATGGAAGCAAAACCGGGCTCTATCAACATGCAATAACCCCTTCTTATGATTATTCGAAAAATGAAAATATCAGCTTTGGTTTTTCTTATACCCGGTATTTTACCAATACTTCGTCATCTTATAATACTACACCATTTAATAATGAAATATACAGTTATATCATCTTTAAAAAAGGATGGCTGCAACCCGGGTTGTCTGTTGGCTGGGCCAATGGTAATTACAAAGAAATATATTCTAAGGATACTGTTAAGAATGTAATTATTAACGGTGTACTGAGACAGATTAAGCTGACTATACGGGACACTATAAAAACATCCCTCAAAGATTTTTCTTTAATTGGGACATTGCAGCACAGTTTTAACTGGTTTAATATTTTTAATAAAGATGATGAATTTAGTCTTACACAGGTAGTTATGCTAATTGCGGGTTCACAAAGGTATAAACAAACACAATCTACGGGTGTTTCTTTAACACGTTACCCGCTTCGTGTAAGAAGCCTTGGAATCCGGAATGGCGGTGATAATACAGGGTTGAAATTTCAATCCGCCGGAATATCACTCACGGGTAATTATTATATTGGTAAATTTTACATCTCTCCCCAATACTATTTTGATTATTATTTACCCAACGATTTATCTCAAGGTGAAAAAAGAGCAAGCAGCATTTTCAGTGTTACAGCAGGCATTAGTTTTTAACAGCAATTTTATTTTTGATTCAAATATTTGTTAAAAGGAAAGTTTATACAATTTCGGGCATCAATTTGGCGATTACAATGATGAACTAAAAACAATAACACATGAAGACGAAATTATTTTTATTAGCAGCCTTTATGATTATCACCTCCGCTTCTTTTGCACAGGGAATAAAATTTGGTCTTAAAGGCGGCGCCAATGTTGGCAAGATTGATGGTAAATCTTTTAAGGAAGAATTTAAATACGGCTATCATGTTGGTGGCTTTGCTGAATTAAAACTGAGTAAGAAATTAAGTTTACAACCTGAAGTATTGTGGAACCAGATTAATTCAGATACATCCAGTGATTTCCGTACACTGTATAAAGATGCGGTTAACTTTAATAAGCTGAGCAATATAAAACTCGGTTACATCAGCATACCCATTTTACTAAATTATAAATTAGCAAATATATTAACCCTGCAGGCAGGTCCGCAGTTTGGGATATTAGTTGATAAAAGCAGGACCACTTTACAAAACGGTGGCGATGCATTTAAAAAAGGAGACTTTTCCCTGTTAGGTGGAGTACAGATAAATATTTCCCATCTCCGTATTTACGGACGTTATAATATCGGACTTGCTAATCTGAATGACATTGATAATAAAGATAAATGGAAAAGCCAGGGATTCCAGGTAGGCGTTGGATTAACATTGTAAAAAATATTATTGAAGTATAGCTATTAACGGCTTTGGTTTTACCGGGCCGTTTTTGTTTTATTGCTTGTTGATTAATGACCAGGACTATTCGAAGAATGTCCCGTAGGAACATGTTGAAAGTAGAATTATTATTGAAATTGTTTAGCGTTCCGCAGGTACGCATTGTGAGGTATTTGTACAAAATGTTCTGCCGG
>JBLMVP010000032.1:0-6013 GCA_050256755.1 Sphingobacteriales bacterium
CATAATGAAGGTTTTTGGTTAATGATTAAATGAGAATACTAAATTAAACGAATAAGAAGCCGTTTGCTAATTGAATTTGACAGTTGTACCGGTATAATTGGTAATCCTTCTTAAATAAAACCGGGATCATAAAAATGATTGGTAATTATTATAGCAGATATAAAATGCAGGGGAGCATCTTGTAAAATTTGCAAAAGAAACCAGGGCTGATTGGCGAAAATTACTAAACTAATTTGCAAATAGCCGATTATATTGTATTTTAACATAAGTAAATCCAATCTTATAAACCTTCTCCGCTAATCATCACCCTCACAGGCAATATTATTTTTAAATTATGGAATCAAACCAGATACAGGAGACTTTTTTGCTGCAAATAAAATCTTTACTAAAACCACATCAATCATTAGTGGATGAAGTAGCAGATTTGCTCAATATAAGTATTGACAGCGCTTACCGCCGGATTAGGGGTGAAAAGCAATTATCTTTTGAAGAAATAATAAAGCTTGCCTCACATTATAAAATTTCATTGGATCATTTGTTGCACCTGCAAAGCGATGCCTTTATTTTTACAGGAAGGCTTACAAATAATTTTAATTTTACTTATGAGAATTGGTTGAATTCTGTAGCAGATCATCTTAAATTTTTCCTTAGCTTTCAACCTAACCATCTTTTTTATCTTGTAAAGGAAATCCCTTTTTATTATTATTTTCTTATTCCCGAGATAGCTGCTTTTAAATCCTTTTTCTTTATGAAATCCATATTCTCTATGGATGAATATAAAGCAATGAAATTTTCTGTGAAAGATGATTTCAAGCTCTATTATGAACTAACCCAAAAAATTGCCAACCTGTTCTCAGATCTTCCAAGTACGGAAATATGGAGCATTGAAAATATTACCAGCACCCTGCATCAAATAGAATTTTACAGGGTAACCGGGGCAATGCAATCTGATGAAGATGCATTAGTATTATTAGATAAATTTGATTTATTGATTAATCACCTGGAAAAACAGGCAGAATATGGTGTAAAGTTACGCCTTGGACAAGACCCTGCTACTTCCAGGGTTCCCTGTAACATGTTTGTAAATGAATTAATACTGGCTGATAATATGCATTTAATACAATTGGGCGATAAATATATGACTGCTATTAATCACAGTGTTCTTAATTTCATTACCACCATGAATGAAACATTTAATGCTTATGTGAAAAAGAACTTAGATAACCTTACTCAAAAATCAACTCTTATAAGTAAAGTGAATGAGCGGGACAGGTTGATGTTTTTTAACCGCCTCCGGACTAAAGTAAATAATGCCCGTAAATTAGTTACACAATAATCTCAAAGCACAATAACCTTATTCTGGGTATTTGGCTTTTTTTGCTACTCGCTGGTGAGCGGCTGTTTTATTAATTATCCGCCAGTAATACCTGCCATGCTTCCTGCACTTTGCCGGCATCTAATAATTTTTTAGCATAGCTGTGTAATTCTTTATCCATCTCTTCAGGGTTGGTATTATAGTATTGAATGATTTGATGAAGATGCGCATCATCAAAAGCGGGGTCAATCACCGGCATATCATGTACATTGGCCAGTTGTCCTAAATTATTTCCAGTTAATATTTTGCTGTTACGGATACCTTCAGGTAGCGCATCAATGCCAATACCCAGTTTTACATTTGGTTTTGCTACTTCAAACAGGTTGCTTTCATCTACTTTGCAATACCAATCGCCACCAAGTCTTGCAATATGATGAAGTTTAGTCTGGTCAATCATTGTGGCATCAGCGTTCAGAATGCTTTCGTTTACATGCATGCGCAGCACTTCACAGATGACTAAGTTGCCGGAACCCCCTTCTGTACCCAGCGTTTTTACTTCAAGCACTTTACATTCCATCTGCACTTTACTTTCTTTGACCATGGGTGGTTTAACCAAGGTGGCGGGTGTTTCTGTAAAACCTGCTTTAATGAACTCATTGGTTCCCTTTGGAAATTCACAACTGGCCAAACTTACCTGCTGCACCATTTCATAGTCGCAGATATTAATAACTACTTCGGGCACTTCCAGTACATTTTGTAAAGTATGTTTGGTGGTATTATCTCTTACCCTTCTTGATGGTGAAAAAATAACAATGGGTGGAGTAGTAGAAAATAAATTAAAAAAACTAAACGGACTGAGATTAATATTTCCTTCTTTATCTATTGTTGATGCAAAACAAACGGGCCTGGGTGCAATGGCATGCTGCAGCCAGTTTTGTCTGGCAACAGGAGTTAGATTATTTAAATCGATTATCATAGTAATTCTTTCTAACCGCAGAGACGGGGAGGCGCAGAAGGAGTCCCGTATTCAGCGTAATTATTTTTTTAATTAAAAATTGTTTACCACTCTTTTAAATCCATCAATTAATCTTACTACATTAAAATTTACCAGATAGCCCAATCGCTTGTCGGTAAGTTTTAAATAACTTATAATTTGTGCATCATATACCGGGTGCATTACATCAACTGCTTTTGCTTCAAATACAATTTCTTCTTCAATTAAAATATCCATTTCATAATATTTACCAGTATCATTTCCTTTATAAATCAAAGGAACACCAATATTAGCTGCAGCTTTAATTCCTCTTAACTCAAATTCTTTTAATAAAGAATAAACATAAACAGATTCTAAAAGTCCGGGCCGAGATATTTATGAACTTCAATGCATGCATCTAATATTTGTGCGCCTAATGCATTCAATTGCTCCCTATTCATATGATAAGTTTTAAGTTTACAACTTTCTCTGCGCCTCCCCGTCTCAGCGGCTGATTAAGATTTCTTTCTGCCAAGTATTGAGAAATCATCCTCATCTTTAACAATCGTATTACTCAATTTACCTAATTCATCAATTTCCATTTCCACTACATCACCTTCCTTTAACCATTGCTCTTCATAATTTGGGTCATTGAGTTTACCGTTACCATTTAATTCTAAAAAACAACCAGTGCCAACAGTGCCACTTCCAATTACATCTCCCGGATGCAATGTGGCGCCATAAGAAGCCCTTTCAATAATTTCTGCAAAAGTCCAATCCATATCACCCAAATTGCCTTCACTCACCTGCGTACCATTAACCCGGCATTTCATCTTTAAATTCCAGCTTTTGCCAACATGGCCCTCTTTGGGAGGAATTTCTAATGCTTCCAGTTCATCTGTTGTTACTAGCATGGGTCCAATCACTGTTGAAAAATCTTTTCCTTTAGCCGGACCAAGATTTAATAACATTTCTTCCATCTGTAAGCGTCTTGCACTCATATCATTCATAATCATCAAACCTCCTATATAATTATCTGCTTCTTCTGCACGGATATTTCTGCCGTGGCGGCAAATCACTATGGCTGCTTCCAGCTCAAAGTCTAGTTTTTCAAAATGGTCGGGCATACAATAAATATCGCCGGGGCCCTGTATGCTGTGATGATTAGTGAAATAGAAAATGGGATATTGATCAAATTCCGGAATCATACCCGCTTTCCTGTTACGCCTTGCCGCTTCTACATGCTGCCGAAAAGCATAGCCATCCCTGCAACTGGTTGGGAAAGGAACAGGCGCCAGTATTTGTACACTATCAAAAGGAATCCCGCGGTTTTTAGAAATTCTTCCTTCTTTAATCGCCATATCGCCACTCATAGCTACGGGCAACATTTCATCCCAATAATTTAAAAACATCCCCATACTGGTGGCTAATTCATTATGTATACCATCCATATCATATAATAAACCATCTGCTAAAATCGCCAGTTGTTCATGACCGTCTTTGAGATAAGAAACTAATTTCATACAAAATTTTTAAAAAGCACAAGTTAGTGTATTAATAAAAAGGAAAACGATGGAGAATTATTGAAGATTTATTTTATTGAATTTTTTAAGGCATCCACCGTTTTCTTTTCACTGCCAATAAAAATTTTATCATTCAGTATAACCACCGGACGTTTTAAAAAAGTGTATTCTTCCAGTATATAATTACGATAATCTTTTTCTGTAAGTTGTTTATCTTTTAAATTCCATTCCTTGTACTTTAAGGCTCTTCTGCTGAATAAAACTTCATAACTGCCCGCCATCTTTTTCATTTCATCTATTTGAGCAGGGGTAATTTTTTCTGTTTTAATATCCTGCATGATAAATCCTCTTTTATCAACACCTGTTTCTTTTATAATTGCCTTGCAGGTTGTACAGGTGCTTAAATGATACATTTTTTTCATGCTGCAATATAATTAACTGTAATATTTTAGCAGTTGTTTCGACATATTAACAGGATATGGCTTTACCAGAAGGGACAAATAAGGAAAATTTTATAAAACTTATGAATGAGAACAATGCACTTATTCATAAAGTATGTCACTTGTATGGAGACTCCCCAATGGATAAGCAGGATCTTTTCCAGGAAATTATTTTACAGATATGGAAAGCTTATCCTTCTTTCAGGGGAGAATCAAAATTCAGCACCTGGCTATACCGCGTTGCCTTAAATACTGCCATTTCAAGCTACAGAAAAAATAAAAAAGCTATTTCAACAACGGGTATCGATTTTTTGCCTGTTGAAGTACAGGATATCTCTTATGATTTTGAAAAAGAAGAAAAATTAAAACAATTATACAAAGCCATTGCCCAGCTATCGGAAGTAGAAAAAGCTATTGTTATGTTATACCTGGACGACAGAACTTATGAGGAAATGGAAGAAGTATTAGGGATTAATCAAAATAACCTGCGGGTAAAAATGAACCGCATTAAAGATAAATTACGTCAACTCACAAAAAAAGAAGTGTATGGAACTGGATAGCCTGAAAGATGTCTGGAAAGAAGTGGGGCAACAAGTTGTTAAACAAAACAATCATGAACAACTGGAAGAAATAATAAATAAATCTTCCAGCAGCCCGGTTGCCAAAATGAAACGCAACCTGTTATGGGAGCTGGTTATTGTGGTGGTACTATTTGGAGCAGTAGCCATTTATTATTTCAAAGCTTTTAATGGTAAGTTTAGTGTTATTGCGTGGATGTATATTTTATTAATGGCTTTGTTTGCTGTTTACTTCTATTCTAAAAATAAATTATTGAGCGATATGCAGTGTGCTGCCTGCATGGTAAAGTCCAATTTGGAAAAACAGGCCAGCACCCTTGAACGCTATGTTCGTTTTTACCTTATTGCCGGTACTCTTATGCTGCCGATGGTAGTAATATTTCTCTGGTTTGTTCTGTATGTTAAATTACCCGGGCTATTTGCAGGCAGGCAGTTCTTTCCATCAGCTTCTGTTTCATTATTTAAAACGGACTTGTTCTGGCTGGCTGCACTGGTTGTTTTTACCATATTAATGTATTATGGTAATAAATGGTATATACACAGGCTTTATGGCCGTCATATTCAAAAAATAAAGGCCATACTGGCGGAGATGAATGATGAGTAACCTGCCAGCCTGTTTTCGAAATACGAAAAAATTCTCCCCGATTCTGTCCTAAAAAAGCCAAATAGGGCTTTAGTGAACTATAAAGCATGGGGAATTGTTATTTTTGTATTCTTAAACTTTTGACACTTATGATTAAGACTGGCAATCCCGTAATTAGTATATACACCGAAATGACGCCCAACCCGGAAACAATAAAGTTTGTGGCTAATAAATTATTGTATCCCGGCAAAAGCATAGATTTTCCTGATGTGGAAACGGCTAAGCCTTCACCTCTTGCCGTAGAGTTGTTTGGTTTCCCCTTTATTAAATCTGTATTTATCGCCAGCAATTTTGTTACGCTGACAAAAAATACTGAAACGGAATGGAATGATGTTATCCCAACCATCCGGCAGTTTTTAAAAGAATACCTGGAAGAAGGAAAAGCTGTGGTGAATGAAGAGGAAATAGCAGCCATTAAACAGGAAAGCAGCAACACTGTTAGTGCAGATGATGATGATGTGGTAAAACGCATTAAAGAGCTGCTGGAGAATTATGTAAAACCTGCTGTTGAAATGGATGGCGGCGCTATACAGTTTAAAAG
>JBLMVP010000033.1:0-4985 GCA_050256755.1 Sphingobacteriales bacterium
AATGATAGATGGTGGCAACATCAACCAATTCCTGCTAATGATGGGTTTTAACAATTATGTGGATTATGGCAAATCAGTGAATTTACAAGAGGATGTATCTGAAATTGAAAATTCATTAAAAATAAAAATTGTAACGGCCATATCTTCAGAAACGCTTACCTACAGATCGGATTTGTTTGTTATCAAAAAATCAGAACGAACGCACAACATTCGGCGGCCGATGCCTCACTAACTCTGCGGAAAAAAAATTAAGAAGTCTGCCGGTTTTTTGGCTGTTTGCCTGTTTTTAAAAATATTGTTACTGTCAGTTGGAAAGTATTCATGGCATACTTATAATTTTAATTTTATTAAAATAATTTAAGATACACTTCTAAATGAAAAAAGTAATTCGTTTTGTAATCATTCCAAAAGTCGCACATCCATGGTTTGAGGAAGTAAATAAAGGTGCGCAGGTCCAGGCTGAAATTTTAGGCCGGGAACTTGGTGTAAGCATTGTGGTTGACTATATGCCTCCATCCTTTGCCAACCCTGAAGAGCAGAAATCGATCCTGGAAAAGGCCCTTATTAGCCGCCCAAACGGTATCGCATTAGATCCGGTGGACGTATTAGGTCATATGGGAGTGATTAACAACATAAAAAAACAGGGTATCCCGCTGGTTCTTTTTGATTCGCCATCGCCGGACAAAAGCATTACCTGCATCGGTACCAATTTTGCACAGCAGGGAATAATAGCGGCAGAACGATTACTCAAGTTAATTAACTGTACCGGAAAGGTGGCTATTATGCAGGGGTATCCAACGGCACCAAATCACAAAGAAAGATATGAAGCGCAGCTGGATGTATTGAAAAAGAATCCCAATATTACCATTGTTGACGGAGGTATTGACAATGATGATATTGAGACGGCCTTCCAACAGGCAACTGCTGTTATTTCCTCCAATCCTGATTTAAGCGGTTACTTATGTTGTGATGCATCGGGTCCGATTGGCATAGCAAAGGCTATCAAAACAAAAGGGAAGACGGGTGAAATAAAAATAGTTTCTATGGATGGAATAAAACCCATCCTCAATGCCATTAAAGAGGGTGTGATTGAGTCCTCTTCTGCAAGCATTCCTAAAATGCAGGGATCCATGTCAATCCTGATGCTCTGGCAGGCATCACTTGGTGTTCAGTTACCTCCTTTTATTGATACCGGTGTGGTATTAATCACCCGGGAAAATATTGACAGGTACCTGGCCGAAGCAGATTAAGTTATTTATGTGTTGCCCTTCTATTATTCATAATGACTGTACATCGGCAGTATAAAGGGAACCGGTTTGAACGGTTTAATTTAATAAACACCCGTTTGCAAATGGACATAAAAAGGGTAAAAACTGCATAAAACCAATTATTCATTTTGTGCAGAAAGCTGATAGCAGAAAAATTAAACTTCAATAATCAGGGCATGAATAAAAACCTGCACATACTAAAACATCGCATTTGCAAAATGCGGGCTGGGACGTTCAATGACTTCCCTGCCTTTGCAAATACCCGAATGTTAGCGGTTATGCAATGTTAATTCTGTAATAATTGGGATTCCCGCACATAATAACCTACATGCAAATGCTTCAGGGCTCCCTAAATTAATCTCATGCCTGGAAATTTTATCTTTGAATAATGGAGCAAGTAAAAAACAGCATACCGTATTACAAAGAGATTAATGACTTTTTGAAATCCATCCCCTCGGACTATAGAAGCATGAACCCTAATTTCTATTGTTTGCGGTTAAAAGAAAATGAAGGGTCAATGAGCAACTACAAGCCGCCATTTCGCAAAGACTTTTATTTCATTGCACTGGTGTCTAACGCCGGGAAAACTAAAATCACTTATGATAATACCAATGTAACTGAGCTCAATTCATTTTTAGTCTTTCAGTCGCCCGGTTTGCTTTACAGTTTTTACCGTGATAACTCTGCAAACGGATATCTTCTTTATTTTAAGAAAGATTGTTTATCATTCTTCAAACCTGATTTTGAAAAGGAATTTCCTTTCTTCAATATTCTGCAAACAAATTTTTTCAAACTAAACCAACCAAAGTTCCAGCAGTTCGCTCCTTATTTTGAAGAAGTATTTTCTGCTTACGAAAACGCAAACGATAATCAGCATACCATTGCATCTGTCAAACTGCTTGCTTTATTGTACCAGTTGAAAGATTTTACCAATGCCTTTAAGCAGTGGGAAGAAGGATTTACTACACCGCAGCAAATCCTGCTTCAAAAATTCATTCAGCTTGTCAACAACTTCTATATTGAAAAAAGAACCATCGAAGATTATGCAGAAATGCTGCATGTAACGTCCAATCATCTTTCGCAATCTGTAAAAACCGCATCAGGTAAGAATGCACTATCTTATATTACTAACAGATTGCTGACCGAAGCAAAATCCATTATTCAATACACCGATCTTGATATGGCCGAAATTGCTTACCAGCTCAATTTCTCAGATCCCGCTAACTTTGGCAAATTCTTTAAGAAACATACTCACCAGACACCGCTTGAATTCAGAAAATCAAAAACCAACGTATTATGAAACGACCAAAAGAAATCACAAAACAATTTTTAGCGGAACCGGGCAAACACATGCCTGATCTTAAATCAGGCAAAGCAGAAAGCAGTTTTGAGGTTCAGGATATTGCTTCGTTATTACACATTCATCCCATTCATTTAAGCAATATTATTAAAGGGCAATTAAAAAAATCTCCCTGCGATATTTATGGGAAAAATTGAATCAGGTTTACGTCATTGGTATGAGGAGCAGGTAATGGAGCCTGGCCTGCCAACAGCCGATTAATTTTGCAGCAACTTTTAACAAGATCAACAACTGCGTAAAACAATATACAATCTTATTCAAATATACTTTAACATTACTTCAACGGAACAAAAAGTACCGCATCAGCAACAACTGTCCCGTCAGCACTTTTATTTGTTACAATTACATAAGATTTGATTCCCTTTTCCAGTGCATAAGTACCCAGTGAAACCCATTCACCGGAGGTTTGACCTTCTACCTGCACTTCTGATTTATGGATGATAATATTTTTAGATGTTTTTCCATCAAATACTATCATATGTGTTTGTGTTGATGCATTGGCAGTCTTTGGAAAATAAACATAGGCTGCATATTTGCCTGCTGCGATAATGAAAGGTTTGAATTGAACTTTCTTTTCTGTATCAGAAGGTTCAGTCATTAATAAAGATGGGCCGTAACCGCCCCTGATCTCCTTTTTCCAATCGCCACTGATAAGAACTTTTTTTGTATCATCATTATCTACCAATACTTCAGGAGTACTACCATCCATTAAAGGGTTTTGTTCCAGGTAAGCCTGCAGGCTTTTTACATCTACCTGCTGGACAGTTTGTTTTTTATCAATAGCCATACATGCAGCCACTGCAGATGATTGAGCCAATACCATAAAGACAGGTTCCATTCTTATAGAGCCATAAGCTATATGACTTGCCGATAAGCACACCGGCACATACAGGTTTTTGCACTCTGTTTCATTTGGAATAAGTGAACGGTAAGAAATTGGATAGGGACCAAAACCACCTATTTCCACATTACCTTCATTCTTTACCATTCCATTTACAACAATGCGCTGGCAATTGTGTGAATCCATTGTATAAGCCGCCATACCTGCGCCATCATTGACTATTTCACGGCCTTCACAGTTGGCTTGTGTCATCACATAAGCTCCGATCATTCTTCTGCATTCACGAATATATAATTGCGGTGACCAGTTTCCATTATCAACATATTCATCTTTGGGAAAACCCCATTGCAGCATTTCATTGCGCAACTCCACCGGCACCCGTGGATCCTTACTATAGAAGTACAGCAATCCCTTAGTATAAGCCTCATGCTTTTTAATGATAGCTGCTCTTTCAGTGTAACTGGCTTCGGGATAATCATGATTCATCCCGATCATATCTGATGAAAAACCGCCACGGTTATTGATGTCGGTTTTATGATTGGGCATTTTACTGAAAATAAAATAATCGTTTAATGCTCTCTTATCCGGCTGTGCTTTGAATAAACGAAGAAGCAATTCATACCGTGTGGAATCATAATCGCCGGGACATGTAAATGGCGATCTATTTTTGGGATCGTTGGTCAGACAGATCCTGTAATTATATGCCTGCACTTTTTTGTCGCCTGTTCCGTCTGGTGAAAGTTTTGCTTCGCTGATGCCCCATAGCAATCCGCTGGAAGTATCACCGGGAATTTTATACGGATCAATTCCATCCGGGAACTGATGTCCTCCCATCAGTTGAACACCATTATAGGTCTCTTTATAAGTGCTGTTCGATTCCCTTCCAATCGTATAATAAACTCCTGATCTTGTCATCAGATCTCCTTCATAACTACAATCAATAAACATCTTTGCAGCAATTGTTTTGTTTGTACGGGTTGATGGCGCTGACGAATTTTCCAACACAACCTGTTTTATAAAACCATTGTTTTTTTCTGCCTTTACAATTCTGTATTCATACAATACAGGTATGCCCGCATTTTTTATATATTCATTAAACACTTTTTCCGCAACATGCGGCTCAAATATCCATTGTTCAAATTTGCCGTAGTGCCTGCCTGTTCTGCGATAAAAATCACGGGCAAGTCCTGTAATAGCATATTTGTTTCCTATGTCGGTATAGCCCAAACCTCCTGATGAAAGCCCACCCAAATGTCTTCCCGGTTCAATCAGCAGAACACTCTTTCCCATTTTTGCAGCAGTATAAGCAGCTATCACACCCGCTGATGTGCCACCATAAATACATACATCATACTGATCAGGTTTGTTTATAAAAGAAGTAAATAGACCTGCACAGGCAAGAGTAATTAAAATGTTGAACCGCATAGTGTTTTCATTTTACTGAAAACAAAAATTAAGAAGGATTTCCGATATGCTCAAAAATTCTTCCTGCCAGTCTGTTATTTTATTGCACAAA
>JBLMVP010000034.1:0-4385 GCA_050256755.1 Sphingobacteriales bacterium
GTTAACACCGGCCAGATGCTGGATGGCTCCGGATATACCAATAGCCAGATATAAATTGGGAGCAATAGCTAAACCTGTTTGACCCACATGCTCATGATGCGGACGCCAGCCTGCATCAGCAACAGCACGACTGCAGGCAGTGGCTGCATGTAATAAATGCGCCATCTCTTCTATCATTCCCCAATTCTCCGGCCCTTTTAAACCACGTCCGGCACTTACTACTAATTCGGCTTCACTTAAAGGAACTTCACCAGTTACTTTATTTACTGCGGTAACTTTTACTTTAGGTGTATCAACAGTTATGTCTAAAGCAACCACTTCAGCAGTTCCTTCTCCATTTGTTGTATGAAATGAATTTGGATTGAGTGAAATTATTTTCACATCAGTATTCAATGAAACATTGGCAAACGCTTTACCACTGAATACATTTTTCTTTACAATAAATCCCCGTCCGACCGGGTCATCCGGGCGGGCATTACTGGTATTGGGCAAACTAACGGCACCGGCAACCATAGCTGCTTTTAAACGGGCTGATAAACGTGGAGCAAGGGCCTTGCCACTTAAGTTGTGAGAAAACACAATTACTTTAGCACCAGTTGCGGCAACAGCTTCTGCCATTACTTTGGTAAATACCTGTGCGTCGAGGTGATTGAGTGAGCTGTTATTTACCTGGTGTATTTTCTTTATACCCTGTTTGCCGAGTGCAGTTAAATCATCTTTCACTTCACCCAATACTATACCTTCTGCGGTAGTACCTAACTGTGCAGCTAATTCAGCACCATAGGTTAATGCTTCGAGAGAAGATTTTTTTACATGTCCTTCTGACTGATCTATAAATATTAATACGCTCATACCCTAAATCCCTAAAGGGACTTTTAAAAGTGAATAATGAATACTCTAAATCCCTAAAGGGACTTAAAGAAAAAAAATTATAAAAAGAACTAACTGAATTTAGTAAAATGTGTTAGACCTAAGTTCCCCTTTAGGGAGACAGGGGCTAAAACACTTTCGCTTCTTCATGCAACAACCTCACTAATTCTTCCGGCGTATCGGGCGAAACTAATTTAACACCTGCTTTTGCCGGTGGTAATTCGAAACTTACCACAGAAGTTAAAGCATTCACTGCTGCTGGTTCCACTACTTTTAATGGTTTAGAACGTGCAGCCATAATGCCACGCATGTTGGGGATTCTTGCTTCAGCCATACCTTTCTGACAACTCACGGCAACGGGAAGAGTTACTTCACATACTTCTTCACCTCCTTCAATTTCACGGGTAATGGTTGCTACTGTTCCATTCAAGTCAAATTTGGTGGCTAAAGAAACATGGGGGATGTCGAGTAATTCAGCCAGCATACCGCCAATAGAAGATCCATTGTAATCAATCGTTTCTTTACCGGTAAATACTAAATCATAACCACCTTGCTTTGCTATTGCCGCAATTTGTGAAGCGATATAAAAGCTGTCATGACTATCGGCATTAATACGGATTGCTTCATCACCGCCTAAAGCCAGCGCTTTACGGATGATGGGATCAGCATCAGCGCCGCCAACATTTACTAAATGAATAGCAACAGACGCATCCTTTTCTTTTAATTCGATGGCGCGAACCAGGGCATACCATTCGTCGTAAGGGTTGATGATCCACTGTACACCTTCCTGGGCGAATTTCGTATTGTTATCGGTGAAGGCTATTTTTGCCGTAGTATCCGGCGTTTTGCTGATACAAACTAAAATCTTCATACTCAATTTTTTTCGCCCTCTCTTCAGGGAGAGAGGTGGGGTGAGGTTAAAAAGGTTGTTTATGCAACTAAAGCAAAGATAAGGGACTTCAATCAAAACTAACAAGCGATAACTGAAAATATTTTTTAATGAGTGAAAGAATAGAAAAGCTGAAGGAATTTTTAAAAGCATTGCCGGAAGATAATTTTGTGCAGCATGCTTTGGCACTGGAATATATTAAGTTGGGGGATGACAATGCTGCAAGAAATTTATTTGAAAATATATTGACGAAGAATCCGGATTATATTGGGTCTTATTTTCATTTGGCCAAATTGCTGGAACGGATTGGCGAAACACAATTAGCGATAGATTGGTATGAAAAAGGAATGGCAGCAGCCAAATCAAAAGGCGATAATCATGCATATAACGAGTTACAGGGAGCTTATGAAGATTTAGTTTATTAAAATGGATTTACTCAAACATTTTATTGAATACATTAAAAAAGAAAATCTTTTCTCACCAAAAGATAAACTGCTGCTGGCGGTAAGTGGAGGAATTGATTCTGTGGTTTTATGCGAACTCTGCAAACAGGCAGGATTTGATTTTGTTATTGCTCATTGCAATTTTCAGTTGCGGAGTGCAGACAGTAACAGGGATGAACAGTTTGTAAAAGAATTAGCCGGCAAATACGGAGTAACATTTTACTCAAAAACTTTTGATACAAAACTCATCGCCATTCAACAAAAAAAATCAATTGAAGAAACAGCAAGAGATTTGAGGTATGAATGGTTTGAAGAAATCGTTGATCGTTGGGCGATGGCCGATGACCGCAAAGCATCAACTATGACCAACGACCAACAGTCAACGGCCAACTATATTCTAACAGCTCATCATGCTGATGATACTATTGAAACAGTGATGATGAATTTTTTCCGCGGAACCGGTATTAAAGGTTTGAGAGGGATTTTGCCTAAGAAAGGGAAAGTGATTCGTCCTTTATTGTTTGCAAGAAGAAAAGATTTGGAAGAATTTTTGAAGGCGTATCAATTGCAATATGTTTCTGACTATACAAATTTTGAAGATGAATACACCCGTAATTTCTTCCGCAATAAGTTTATTCCGTTAGTGCAGGAATATTTTCCCGGAGCGGATGAAAATGTTTTAAAAAACACAGAGCGGTTTACTGAAGTGGAGGAACTGTACAACCAGGCTATTACACAACATAAAAAGAAATTGCTGGAGCAAAAAGGAAATGAAATTCATATTCCAGTTTTGAAATTGAAGAAATCAACACCACTTCATTCCATTGTATTTGAAATTATCCAGGATTTTGGATTCACTTCTCATCAAACAGCGGAGGTAATTGCTTTGCTGGATAGTGAAACCGGGAAATATATTACTTCATCATCCCATCGTATTATTAAAAACAGGAAATGGCTGATAATTGCTCCGTTAGCTTCGGATAGTGCCGGAATTATTTTAATTGAAGGTCCGGGAAGTTGGAAATTCGGAATTGGGAATTTATTAATTGAAAATCTTGTTAATGCTCAATTATTAATTCCTGATTCCAATAACATTGCTCAGCTTGATTCGGCCGAAATATCCTTCCCGCTGCTGCTGCGTAAATGGAAAGAGGGGGATTATTTCTATCCGCTTGGAATGAAGAAAAAGAAAAAACTTTCCCGTTTCTTTATCGACAATAAATTATCTAAAACAGAAAAAGAAAATGTTTGGATCATAGAAAGCAATAAGCGTATTGTGTGGGTAGTTGGTCACCGTATTGATGAACGCTTTAAGATTACCGGTAAAACAAAACAGGTTTTAAAAATCAGTATCGGCCAAAAGTGATAATCTGTGATGGATCCATATTAATAATCTGGTTGATAAAATCACCTAAAACAGGAGTATCAGAAAATAATCTTCCGGCAACAACTACAAATGCAATTCCAAAAATGGCACCCCAGATATGGGCAGAGTGATTGACGTTGCCCTGGTTTTTTTTCTCCAGCCAGCCGGATATAAAAAGATATATAAATCCAAATATAAAGCCAGCCACATAGATTGGTATGAAAAATAACCCCAAACCCTGTAACGGGTTAAATACAATAAACGCAAAAACTACTGCAGATACTGCACCGGATGCACCCAGGCTCCTGTAATGATAATTGTTTTTATTTTTTGAATAAGTTGGAATTAAACAAGCACCCAATGCCAAAATATACATTACCAAATACAGCGCTTTGCCTTTCTCCCCAAATATGTATAAAAATTTTATTTCAACATACTGGCCAAAAAGATATAAAGCATACATATTAAAAGCAAGGTGGGCGAAGTCAGCGTGAATTAATCCACAGGTAAAAAAACGGTACCATTGATTCTGATTGGCAACTGCAGGCGGATAAAATATTAAATCATCAATCATTTTCTGGTTACTAAAGGCAATAACTGAAATTAAACAGGTGATGATGATAATAATTATAGTTATACTCATAGAGTGCTATTTGTTTTTCAAATCTAAAACCCAAAACCGGGAATCCGAAATTTAACTGTGATGATATTTTTCATTCCGGTTAATACTGCATGCCCGGTAAACCTGTTCCGCTAAAATTAAACGGACTAACTGGTGTGGAAATACTAACGAAGATAAACTCCATTTAAAATTGGC
>JBLMVP010000035.1:0-5442 GCA_050256755.1 Sphingobacteriales bacterium
CTGGCGTGTAAAAAGGTATATAAGGGATTAATAGCTGTTTGTTGTAAACCGAAACTATACTGGATTCCAAAAAACCCAACATTCATGTTAATAATTTGCCAGAAACTAAGCTTTGGTTTCATTATAGACATAAGCAGCAATTGAGTTGGTATTTATTATCAATATACAAGGAAACCCAGATATTTAGGCTCTTTTTAAGAGCATATTTCTATTCCTCCTTTTTGCAATCGATTGTTGTTACAATAAACTTGCTATTGATACGATGCCATGAGAGCTGTTAGGGTTTATTATTTATATCTTGGGAAGAAGCCAATTAAATAATTGAGATGTATGTTTCTAAATTAAATTATCCCGCAAATAAAAATTTAATGCAAAATATTTATTGAAAATCAGTTGTTTATAAAGGTGAAATTAAAAATACTTGCTTTAATTCTTGGTTAAGAATAATATCTGCCTCACCTTTGCGCTCCCAAAGAAATTCTTTGGTTATTTAACAACATACTGCGGGGATGGCTGCAGTATAAAATAAAAATCAAAATGAGCAAACTACATTTCACTACAAAACATGCGAACGAGGCTACCGTGCAACGTAACTGGTACGTTGTGGACGGTACTAATCAAACCGTTGGTCGTATGTGTGCAAAAATTGCGGCAGTTCTTCGTGGTAAGAACAAAGCCTATTATACTCCTCACGTTGACTGCGGAGATTTTGTAATTATTATCAATGCCGATAAAGTAAAATTTACCGGTAATAAATTGCAGGATAAAGTATACCAGAATTTTTCCGGTTATCCAGGCGGATTGAAAGAAGAAACTGCGGGAAGTTTATTAGCCCGCCGCCCGGATGCTTTGCTTGAAAGAGCTGTAAAAGGGATGTTGCCTAAAAATCGTTTGGGTCGTAAAATGGTTAAAAAATTATTTGTGTATGCAGGTGATAAACATCCTCATACTGCACAGCAACCCAAAGAGTTAAAATTTTAATTAAACAACAGCTAATGGTTAAGGCTATTAGTTAAAAGCATAATAAATGGAAAAGCAAAAAAATACAGTTGGTCGTCGTAAGGAAGCGGTTACCCGTGTTTTCCTTTCAAAGGGTAATGGCAGCATTACAATCAACGACAAAGATTATAAAACTTATTTTCCACTGGTGTATTTACAAAACCAGGTTGAACGTCCTTTAAAAACAATTGAAGCACTGGATAAATTTGACATAAAAATCAATGCAACCGGTGGTGGTGTTAAGGGACAGGCAGAAGCAGCTATGCTGGGTATTGCCCGCGCATTGGTTGAAGTAAATGCTGAGTTCCGCCCGGTGCTGAAAGCATCTGGTTTATTAAAACGTGATCCACGATCTGTTGAACGTAAGAAATTCGGTCATAAGAAAGCACGTCGCAGCTTCCAGTTCTCTAAACGTTAATCATTATTATTTCCTGTTAAAAATTATAAATTAAAAAAATGGAAAATAACACTTCATTACAACAGCAATTACTCGAAGCCGGTGTTCATTTTGGTCACCTGCGTAAGAAGTGGAACCCTAAGATGTTGCCTTACATCTTTGCTGAAAAGAAAGGTATTCACATTATCGATCTGAACAAAACAGTGGAAGGCCTGCAGGAAACTGCAGCGGCTATGAAACAAATTGCCAGGAGCGGTAAGAAGATAATGTTTGTGGGTACAAAGAAACAGGCGAAAGAAATTGTTACTGAGTGTGCTCAAAAAGTAAACATGCCTTACGTAACAGAAAGATGGTTAGGTGGTATGTTAACTAACTTCAATACTGTTCGCAAAAGCGTTAAGAAAATGCAGAGCATTGAAAAAATGCTGAATGACGGTACGCTTGACAGCATCACTAAAAAAGAACGTTTAACACTTACACGTGATAAAGAAAAAATGGAAAAGGTATTAGGTGGTATTGCTCAGTTGGGCCGTATACCTGCCGCTTTATTCATTGTGGATATTGGTCATGAGCATATTGCCCTGGCTGAAGCAAAACGTTTGGGTATTACCACTTTTGGTATGGTTGATACTAATTGTGATCCTAACAAAGTTGATTTCGCGGTTCCTGCTAATGATGATGCTACTAAATCAATCGCAATTATTGCTCAGTACATTACTGCTGCTATTGCAGAAGGTTTAGCTGAAAGACAAAATGAGAAGGCAGAAGAAACAGAGGAAACAGAAGAATCAACTGAAAGAGGGCCTAAGCTTGATGTAGAAGGTGAAGAAGGTCGTGGCGAAAGAAGAGGTGCTGGTCAACGTCGTGGTGCTCCTGGTGCCGGTGGCCCCGGTGGTGGTCCTGGCGGAAGAGGTGGTAACGGACCTAAACGCAGATCTCCGTCATCATCTGCACCAAGAAGATCTTCTGCCAGATAAGCACAAGGTTCGTGTAACGGAAAAAGAAAATGAATCAAATATTTTCAAATTTGCTAATTTTTAAATTTTCAAATTACAATGTCAACAACATTAACAATAACAGCAGCTGATATAAATAAATTACGCCAGGCTACCGGTGCCGGTATGATGGATTGTCGCAAAGCTTTAACTGAACCCAATGGTGATTTTGAAGCTGCTATTGACTGGTTACGTAAAAAAGGCGCCAAAGTAGCTGCTTTACGTGGTGACAGAGAAGCAAAAGAAGGTGTGGTTTTAGCTAAAACAACAAGTGATAACAAAACAGGTATTGCTATTTGCGTAAGCTGTGAAACGGACTTCGTAAGTAAGAATGCTGATTTTGTTGTATTTGCTCAAAGCATTATGGATGCAGCTATTGCAGCTAATGTAAAATCTGCAGATGAATTAAATGCAGTAGAAATTAACGGTGCTAAAATAGCTGACCTGGTAAATGATAAATTAGCGTCTATTGGCGAAAAGATTGGTATCTCTAAGTTTGAAAGAATAGATGCTGATTATGTATCTTCTTATATACACGGTGCTAACCGCATGGGCGTATTAGTTGGCTTCAGCAAAGCCGTAAGTGCAGATGCAGGAAAAGATATTGCTATGCAAATTGCAGCCATGAACCCTGTAGCAGTTGATCCTGCAAGTGTTCCTGCTACAACTGTTGAGAGAGAAAGAGCAATTGTTACGGAACAAATTACTGCCGACCCCAAAATGGCCGGTAAACCTGCTGAAATGATTGCTAAAATTGCTGAAGGTAAATTGAATGCTTTCTTTAAAGAGCAAACATTATTAGCACAGGCATTTGTAAAAGACGGAAGTAAGAGCGTGGAAGATTACCTGAAGAGTGTGGATGCAGATGTAAAAGTTTCTTCTTTTAAAAGAGTAGCTTTAGGATAATCATCATTTTTAATGATATTCAAAAAGGGAAGCAATTGCTTCCCTTTTTTGTTTAAAACGTTAAATGGTTAATTTGTGGCCGGAATATTTTTTATGGGCGATTACAATGACTTTTTTAAAGCCAACAAAGAATTGTGGAACAGAAGAACTGCTGTACATAAGGATTCTGCATTTTATGATGTAGCTAGTTTTAAATCCGGGAAAAATATGCTTACGCCAATTGAGTTAAACGAACTGGGTGATGTGAAGGGAAAGGAAATGCTTCACCTGCAATGTCATTTTGGAGTTGACAGCTTGTGCTGGGCAAGACTCGGTGCAGATGTTACCGGTATTGATTTATCAGATGTGGCGATAGATGAAGCAAAAAAATTAAATGATGAATTGAGTTTGAATGCAAAATTTATCTGTTGTAATGTATACGATTTGAAAGACCATTTAAATGAGCAATTCGATATCGTATTTACTTCCTACGGAGTAATTGGCTGGTTACCCGATCTGGATAAATGGGCTTCCATCATTGCACATTATTTAAAACCAGGCGGAACGTTTTATATGGCCGAATTTCACCCGGTGGTCTGGATGTTTGATGACGAGTTTACAAAAATTGAATATGCGTACGAAAACAGGGAGGTGATCATAATTGATAATTACGGAACGTATACGGATAGGAATGCTGATATCAGCGGCAAAGAATACAGTTGGAACCATAGCATAAGCGAAGTGCTGAATGCATTAATAAGTCAAGGCTTGCAAATAGAGTTATTTAACGAGTTTATGTATTCGCCCTATCCGAATTTCAACAATACAATCCAGGGAGCTGATGGCAACTGGTATATAAAAGGAATGGAAGGGAAAATCCCGATGATTTATTCAGTCAAAGCAGTAAAAGTTTAATTTTTCCCATCTATAAGAATGGGAGCACTGCCTTTACCCATTACCACAATTTTTGAATTTTGAGAAGCAGCCAGTTCTTTCATGGCTTTAATTTGTTCGTATTGCAATTGTTTATCAGTAAGACTTTCACTGATGATTTTCTGGTAATCAGCAATACCCTGCGCTTCCACTCTTTTTCTGTCGGCTTCTAATTTTTCTTTTTGCAAAACAAACTGCATTTTCTGTGCATCCTGTTCTGCATTTATTTTTTGCTCAATCACAGCTTTCACAGAAGCGGGTAGTGTAATATTTCTCACCAGTAAGTTTTCTAAAGACAATCCCCGTTTCTTAAACTCATCTTCAATGCCTTTAAAAATACGGTTTTGAAATTCATCTCTTTTGGTAGAGTATAAAGCAATGGCATCATAATACACTGCATTATCCCGGATTTTAGTACGGGCAATTGGGCGAACAATTTTTTCCTGGTAATCCACGCCAATTTCTCTTATTAACCTTGGAGCCTCCGTAACGTTTACACGAAAGAGTACCGTAAGGTCAATGGTTACTTCCAGGCCATCTGCCGTTAAGACCTTTATAGCATCATCGCCGCTTTTTGCCCCTTCATCATGAACACCACTCATCGTGTAGTTCTGCGTCTTGACATCTAATTTTTCTATTTCATATAACGGATTTACAAAATGCAAACCACTTTCCAATGGCTCTGGCTGTACTTTACCAAACAATTTCTTTACACCTACATGTCCCGCATCAATTTGTACAAAACAACTGGTGGCAACACCCAGCAGCATTAACAGCAAACCACCATAAATTATACCACGACTGAAACGGCTGATGTTCTGGCTGGAGGAACGTACAGCAAAACCTGCTATTAAAATAATAAGGCCAAGAATAATTAAGAACATAGTTGTAAAATTTGAAATGTAAATGTAAGATGATTTGAATTGTGCTGAGTGGGATTACAAGACGTAGAAGAGTGCGACGCAACCGCAGCTAAAAAGCAGCACTAAAGTCAGTCACAAAAAATTAAAAAACGCTTATCTTGGCGTAATTTTACAAACTATGCAAAGAAAAGAAGAACTCTTACAGGATGTGGTAATAAAATTTGCCGGCGACTCCGGTGATGGTATGCAATTAACCGGCAGCCAGTTTACCAATAATACAGCGTTGCTGGGAATTGATTTGGCAACTTTCCCCGATTTCCCGGCCGAAATCCGTGCACCACAGGGAACATTGCCCGGTGTGAGCGGATAC
>JBLMVP010000036.1:0-5890 GCA_050256755.1 Sphingobacteriales bacterium
ATATCATAGAAGCATTACCCAATCCCAAGCCGCACCAGAATACAGTAGCTACGATTGTAAAAATCCTGGTGGAAAAAGAATTTATCGGCATTACGCCATTGGGAAGACACAATGAATATTATCCCATCGTTACCAAAGATGATTATACTAAGCGTACCATGAAAAACCTGGTTAAAGGATACTTTGAAGGTTCTTTTACCAATATGGTTTCCTTTTTTGTAAAAGAAAATAATCTGAGTGTGGAGGAACTGGAAGACTTGCTGCAACAAATTAAAAACACTAAAAAGTCAAAAAAATGATTCCCTTTTTCATTTACCTTATTAAAGTAACTGTTTGTTCCGGCTTGTTATATGCCTATTATAATTTTGTATTGCGTAATAGGAAATTTCATTACTGGAATCGGTATTATTTATTGGTTGCGGTTATAGCGTCGTTGCTGATTCCATTTTTACATATCCCCCTCTCCTTTTCCCATCAGGAAGTACAACAAAGCCCGGTATTAAAAACATTGAACATTATTTCAAACAACGGGACTGAAGAAGAAATTGCAATCCTTGGTGAAAACACTTCTTTCTGGCAACAACTTACATGGAAGGATGGCCTTATTGCTATTTATATCCTGGCAGGATTGTTTGCCTTTTCCGGATTCGTGAAAGGTCTTATTAAAATACAAAGACTAATCAGCAGTGAAAAAGTGCAACCCATGGAAGACATCTATTTTGTAAACTCCAACGCTGAGGGTACACCTTTTTCATTTTTCCAATATATTTTCTGGAACAGCAATATATCTTTCGATAGCCCGGAGGGAAAACAAATTTTCAAACACGAACTCACGCATGTACATGAAAAGCACAGCTACGACAAAATTTTTATTCAACTTATTACTGTCATATTCTGGTGCAACCCGTTTTTTCATATTATAAAAAAAGAACTGGCATTAATTCATGAATTCATTGCCGACCACATTGCAAGCATGAACGAAGATGCAGCTCAGTATGCAGAAATGGTTTTATGGAAAGCCACTACCGGCAAACAATTGTCTTTTACAAATAACTTTTTTTATAAACAATTAAAAAGACGTATAGCCATGATCACCACATCACAACAAACCAGTCATCAGTACCTGCGCAAAGTAATGGTACTGCCCCTTGCTATTATCCTTATTGTAGTATTTGCCTTTCGTTATAAATCTCCGGCTCCGCCAGTATTAAAACCCAACAAACAAATTACCATTGTAATTGATGCAGGACATGGCGGAGAGGATGATGGTGCCATTGGTGTGAATGGACTTAAAGAAAAAGGTTTGACATTACAGTTGGCAAAAATAATAAATGAATTGGCAACCCAACGGAATATAAAGGCTCTAATGACAAGAACAGATGACACAAAAGTGCCATTACAAGAACGAACAAAAATGGCAGAAGACAACCATGCCGATGCTTTTATTTCACTGCACCTTGAAACAATACCTTCTACTTATCCAGATAAAACTGCAGGCGGAATGGAAATTTATATTGCTAAACAGGAGTTTGCCAACAAAGGAAAAAGCGAGAAAATGGCTCAATCTGTACAAAGCCAAATTTCGCCTCTTTATAAATTTAATGGTATTAAAACAAAACAGGTTGGGATTTGGGTAGTGCAAGCAGTTTCTTGTCCTTCAATTTTAATTGCGTGTGGTTATCTAAGTAATAAAAAGGATGTTGATTTTATTCAGCAAAAAGAGAACCAGGTAAAATTAGCCAATAGTATTTTAGATGGGGTCGTAAATTACCTGAACGATAATGATAAAGCCTCATACAATACTTTAGAAGATACCATTCCAAGAAAAAACATGTACGTTGATTCAAAAGCTAAAGCCATTTTTTTTGCAGATACTGTAATATCAATGGAAAAGAAACAAACTGATTGGGGGAATTTTGAAACTGTTTATATAATGGATGGTGTTCCAGTTGACAAGTCTGTAATTAAAAATAAATCATTCACTTGTTCAAGCATTACTGTTTATCCCGCCAATTTCAAAGATGCTTTTGAGACATTTGGCAGCCTGGCAAAAAATAGTATTGTCTTAATTAAAGATGGAAAATTTTATAAAGATTATCCATTTAAAAATGAAAGGCCAGTTGTGGATGATGACAATATTATATTTACTAAAGCTGAAATTGAACCTTCATTTCCCGGGGGAGATAAAGCATGGAAAAGTTTTGTTATGTTGACTATTAACAAAAAATCTGCTGAGTTGATAGCTGATAAAAATAGTAATGGTCTTTTATATTTGCAGTTTGTAGTAACCAAAGAAGGAAATACAAAAGATATTATTATTATCCCTTTAAGTATGAAGGATAGTAAATTGGCCAAAATAATGAGCGAGGCTATAGCAAATGGCCCTAGATGGATTCCCGCCAAACAAAATGGAAGAGATGTGAACAGTTACCAGAAAGTTCAGGTGAAATACGAAATGCCGGGTGACAAAGTTGCTAGCTATGAACCTAAATAAATTAAGAGAAATGAATTAATCCATCATTTAATTTGATAACTAATTCTTTTTTCTCTGCCGCTTCTACCCTTCCAATTACCCTTGCCTCAATTCCATATTTATTAGAGATGCTGATAATATTTTCGGCATCTTTTTCATTGGTAAAAACTTCCAGCCGGCAGCCCATATTAAACACCTGGTACATTTCACGGTCATCCGCACCGGATGCTTCCTTAATGATATTGAAAATAACTGGCGGTTCAAATAAATTATCTTTTATAATACGGATGTTATCATTCACGTACTTCATACACTTGGTTTGTCCGCCACCGCTGCTGTGAATCAAGCCATTTATAGAATCAAAATGATTTTCCAGTAAGTCTTTTACAACTGGGGCATAGGTCCTCGTCGGACTTAATATAAGTTGCCCAACTGTTAACTCTAAATCGTCAACTTTTAACTTATCGGTCATGCGGTGAGAGCCTATATAAACCACTTCGTTTTTTAAGGATGGTTCGTAAGTTTCCTTAAAATTATCTGCATAAAATTTATTCAGTACATCATGCCTGGCACTGGTTAAACCATTACTCCCAATACCGCTGTTATAAAAACTTTCATAAGTTGATTGCCCATAACTCGCCAATCCCACAATCACATCACCGGGATGGATTTTATCGTTACTGATGATCTTATTTTTGGGCCAGCGGGCTGTCATCGTTCCATTTACGGCAATGCTCCTTACCACATCACCCACATCGGCTGTTTCACCACCCAGGTAATGGATATTTATGCCAAAGGTTTTTAACTGGTCAAAAAAATCCTGTGTACCATTAATAATTTCATTTAACACCTCACCGGGGATGATGGATTTATTTCTATCAATTGTTGAAGAGAATAAAAGATTATCATAAATACCCACGCAAATCAAATCATCAATATTCATCACAATAGCATCCTGTGCAATACCACGCCATACAGAAATGTCACCCGTTTCTTTCCAGTATAAATAAGCCAAAATACTTTTGGTGCCAGCCCCATCGGCATGCATCACATTAACCCAATCAGCATCATTACCCAGGTAATCAGGGTATATTTTACAAAAAGCATTGGCGAAAAGTCCTTTGTCCAGTTTTTTGGTGGCCGCATGTACTTCTTCTTTTTGTGCTGATACGCCTCTTTGTGAATAAAGACTCATACTAGTAATTGAGCCGCAAAACTAAATATTCTGAGGGGCAGAGCAATGAACAATTTTCATCTTTCAATTATTAATTATAAAGTAGATTTGCGGCACTTTTTAAATATGCAGTTACACCGCCAGCTAAATCAATTGCCCGTTTTTAATAAAGCCGTTGTTACGATTGGCTCTTTTGACGGAGTACATACAGGTCATCAGCAAATAATCAAACAACTCAAAGAAGAGGCGAGTAAGGTTGGTGGGGAAAGCGTCATTATCACTTTTTATCCACATCCACGTAAAGTAATTGGTTCGGCACAAAACAATTTCAGTCTTATTACAACCCTGGACGAAAAGATAGCATTGCTCAGCAAAGAAGGAATCAATCATTTAGTAATTGTCCCTTTTACCCGTGACTTTTCTGACCAGTCTGCTGTAGATTATATCAAGAATTTTTTGGTTAATAATTTTCATCCACATACCATCATCATTGGTTATGACCATCGTTTTGGGAAAAACCGGGAAGGTAATTTTGAATTACTAAAACAATTCAAAACAACATATAATTATGAGGTAAAAGAAATTCCAGAACACATATTGAATAATGTAACAGTCAGTTCTTCCAAAGCAAGACAGGCAATTTTATCGGGTGATATTGAAACAGCTTCCAGCTTGTTAGGATATAATTATTTTTTTGAAGGATTGGTAATTCATGGCGATAAAAGAGGAAGAACGATTGGTTTCCCTACAGCCAACCTTAAGATGGAAGACAAGGAAAAACTGGTTCCCGGCAATGGAGTTTATGCTGTAAGATGTTCTATCGGCCATCGGTCATCTAACAACGGTCAGCTTAATGGTATGATGAATATTGGCGTTAGGCCTACGGTCGATGGGTTACGGCGAATGATTGAAGTAAATATTTTTGATTTTGATGAGGATATTTATGGTGAACTGGTAAAAGTAGAGATTGTAAAACGATTGAGAGACGAGAAAAAATTTAGCGGCCTGGATGAATTAAAACAACAATTGCAAAACGATAAGCTGGCAGCAATGCAGGCTTTAAAATAAAAATATGTTACCAAAAATAAACCCTACTACCACCCCTGCCTGGCAGGCATTAGAGATACATGCTGATGAAATGATGTATGTAAAAATGAAAGAATTATTTACTGCCGATAAAGAACGGTATCAAAAATTTTCATGGCATGCAGGCGAGATTCTTTTTGATTTCTCTAAAAATATCATCACTGAAAAAACCATACACCTGCTAATACAATTAGCAACTGAATGCGGTATTAAAGAAGCAGTGGTTGATATGTTTGCCGGCGAAAAAATCAATGAAACAGAAGGCCGTGCCGTGTTGCATACTGCGCTGCGGAATTTTTCAGGTAACCCGGTTATTACTGATGGTAAAGATGTGATGCCGGATATAAAACGTGTACTGGAACAAATGAAAAATTTTTGTAACCGTGTACACAGGGGTGAATGGAAAGGTTATACTGGAAAGAAAATAAAATACATCATTAATATCGGAATTGGAGGAAGTGATTTAGGCCCCGTAATGGTTACCGAAGCATTAAAGCCATATTGGGTGGAAGGAATTCAAACCTATTTTGTCTCTAACGTTGACGGCACTCATATTGCCGAAACATTAAAAAAAGTAAATGCTGAAGAAACGTTGTTCCTAATCGCCTCCAAAACATTTACCACACAGGAAACTATGACCAATGCACATACTGCAAGAAACTGGTTTCTGCAATCAGCAAAAGATGAAGGGCTAATTGCCAAACATTTTGTGGCCTTATCAACTAATGAAAAAGAAGTAGTAAAGTTTGGAATTGACAAAGCCAATATGTTTGAATTCTGGGATTGGGTTGGTGGCCGTTATTCTTTGTGGAGTGCAATAGGTTTGTCTATTGCCCTTACAATTGGCTATAATAATTTTGAAGAATTGCTGAAAGGTGCACATGAAACCGATAATCATTTCCGAAGTGCCCCGTTTGAAAAAAATATTCCAATACTAATGGCATTAATTGGTTTGTGGTACACTAATTTCTTTGATGCACAAACAGAAGCCATACTTCCCTACGACCAGTACCTGCATCGTTTTGCAGCATACTTCCAGCAGGGAAATATGGAAAGCAATGGTAAATATGTTGGTAGAAATAAAGAAAAAGTAAATTATAAAACCGGTCCTGTTATTTGGGGGGAACCGGGCACCAATGGTCAGCATGCTTTCTATC
>JBLMVP010000037.1:0-2772 GCA_050256755.1 Sphingobacteriales bacterium
CATCATTTGCAAATAAAAGAGACCAAAACTGCTATAGTTTTATCTGTATATACTATAATTTATTTAGGAAGTATTTACGCAATCAATATACTTGGCAGTTCAGCAGCACTCTGGCTGGTACAGTTTATAATTCCTCTAATTTTATTGAAAATTCTAGAACAACCTCTCAGTGGTATTAACTTCCTGTGGAAAAAAATTTTTAAAGACTTCAAATACGTTTTGGCTGTTTCTGCTATTTTAGTTCCCTTTCTAATCTTTAATGTGCGTGACTCAGAACAAATTATCCAGTTATTCAAAAGTTGGAAGATTGTTCTTTACTTTCCGGTAAGCATATTATACATGTTGCTGATAGTTGCTTTTTGGGAAGAATTCTTTTTCAGAGGAATTGTTTTAAACAGCGTTTTAAAATTAACTAATAACAATGCTGTTGCTATTTTTATCAGCGCTTTTCTATTTGGCATTTACCATTTACCTATGCGATATCTAAATCTTAAATCACCTTACTATGGTGACTTAACGCTGAGTTTTGCGGCAACTATAAGTGAACAGTTTTTAATGGGACTTTTTTTAGGCATAATTGTTAACAAGTCAAAAAATATTTGGCACGGAGTATGGTTGCATGCAATACTTAATGGCGTTAGTTTTATTTATCAACTTTCAACGATGTTGAAGGTTTAATTACTCCATAGGTGGTGAACAAAAACATAACACCAGTTTAGCGTAAGAATGAAGTGCAGGAAGTGAGAGATGGTTTATTGTGCTTTGTAATAATTTTAGTTCCTAACTTCATCAAAATATTTTAAATCAACAGCAGTTACATGCAGACGGAATATCAATAGCCCACCCACCGCAAAACTGTAAACGTTATGTTCCATTTGTTCAGGGACAGAAAATAACTAAATTAAAAAGTATGAGATTATTTTTAGCAATTGCATTACTAATTACTTCGGCAGTTCACGGACAAAAAAAGATTTTTGAACTTGCCAAACTGGACAGTGCGAATTTTGGAAAGTTTATAGAGGACAAAAAAGTTATTGTTGTTGGAGAAGTACACGGTACAACGGAAGTACCACAATTTGTATTACAACTGGCAAAGCTGCTGAAAAAAAAGACAGGGCAAGTTACAATTGCCCTGGAAATAAGCAGTAACTATCAAGCTGACATTGATAACTTTTTAGAGCATGGTGATTTTGAAAAACTAAAAGAGCTTGATTATTTTAAGTATCCGGATGGACGAACCAGTGTTGCAGTTGGAGAATTAATTAAAGGACTAAGGGAAATAGGTGGTGTTAGGATAATATGTTTTGATGTGGAGTGGGGCACGGCTAATACAGCAACAAGAGATAGCTTAATGGGACTCAACTTGTCAAAAAAGTATAGAAATGAAAGAATGATTGTTTTAACTGGAAACATTCATGCTAATTTGATGGAAGGCTATTGGCGATCTGGGTTTAAATCAGCCATCTACTATTTCAAAGAAATTAATGGTCTTGAAAATAATTTAATTTCATTGAATACGTATTTTGGTGGTGGTACAATTTGGAATTGTATGCAAGACGGTTGTAAAGAAAGAGACGCAGGGGGGTCTCCTCTTGGCAGTGAATATGATGGTTTGACAAAGTTTATAGAAATTTATGGAGACAAAAATACTGATGGATATAGTGGATTTGTTTATTTTAACAGGGTGACGGTTTCGAAACCATTAGTGCAATAAGCAAACGATACCCGTCCCGATAGCTATCGGGATATGTCCCCACTTCGGCAAGCACTGAACGTAAGCAGTTATTGCAAACCGCTTCCTTAAATGACAGGGGATAACATTTTAACTTTTTATTTTTTTATACAGACCTTTTAAAAAACACGGCAAACAGGAATTGATATATATTTAATGAAAAAAAATGAACGACACCAGACAAAGACTAAATCTTGCCGAACAAAAAGCAAAAGAATTATTTAATACAGTAGAACAAAGAGGATTAATAGTTGCCGGGAAATCTGAGAAAGAACTTTGCGATGAAATAGTAAAAATTGCCAAAGAAGATTTTGGAGCAGAAAATCATTGGGGCAAAAAAATTGTAAGAACAGGCATTAATACCTTACAACCATACATAGCAGACCCAGCAGACCTTATTATTCAAAATGGTGATATACTGTTCTTCGATTTTCATCCTGTTTTTGAAGGTTGGGAAGCAGACCTTGGAAGAACATATATTTTAGGCAACGACCCTTTGAAACTAAAGATGAAAAAAGATATAGAAGCTGCCTGGCAGGAAGCGAATGCCTGGTATTTTAAACAAACCAATCTTACCGGTGCCGGATATTTTAATTACGTTACCGATCTTACTAAACGCTATGGCTATGAATTTGGAAATGCAATAGCTGGTCATATTATAGGTCGTTTTCCTCATGAACAACCTGATGACCCTAATGATTTGTGTTTAGATGTACACCCGGACAATCATACGGATATACTTCAATTAGACAAATACGGAAACAAAAGACATTGGATCCTGGAGCTTCATTTTGTGGATAAGGTAAATAATTTTGGCGCCTTCTTTGAACAATTGCTGACAGCAGAATAAAGCAACGAACTACTAACATTCCTGCACAACTTTACTTTTGATGCCATGATATTGAACTTTCGGTAACAGCTCCGGATTTTTCATTCGGCTATTTTTACTTCTCTATGCGATTTATTAAGTTAATAAAAGCTGCGTAACTGACAAGGATAAGTTTATTATCCAGTACAGAACAGCAGGGGCAATCCTTATA
>JBLMVP010000038.1:0-8079 GCA_050256755.1 Sphingobacteriales bacterium
TCTTTTTTTATACTATACTTTGTTAATTAATTTGCTTGTACAACATCTGCTTTAGGATGAATTCCCAATTCATTCATAGTTGATTCAACATTCACTTTCAGACCTTTGGCAATAGTCATACCCAGTTATATACCGGCCCTGAATCAATGGCATTATTGCCGTTAATGATTTCTTTTTTTCAGACCTGATATCCATTTCATTGCCCCCGTAATATTGTGAATAGCATTTTTCGTTGTCATCACCTTACGGAACAGAATTCCAGGTTGTGTATAATGATAATGTTTAAGTTTGAAATTATTAAGGCTATACCTGAAAAAGTAAAAAACAATAGAAATATTAATATTGTCAAAATTTAAACTGTGGCAAATTTATCCAGCAAAATATTTATTAACCTTTTTACAAAAAAAAGTTGTTACTATGGATTCAATTAATGCATATTGCATTTTAAACACTAATAAAACAAAATGAAAATTGAAGTTGGACAACCTGCACCTGATTTTACCCTACACAACAGCGAAAAAGAGAAAGTAACACTAAGCGATTTAAAAGGTAAAAATGTACTCTTATTATTTTTCCCACAGGCATTCACCGGAACTTGTACCAAAGAACTTTGCAGTATCAGGGATGATATTAGCCAATATTCTAATGCCAATGCACAAGTGCTGGCAATTTCAGTGGATTCAGTATTCACCCTTGCCAGGTACAAAGCTGATCAGCAATATAATTTCCCTTTATTAAGCGATTTCAATAAAGAGATCTCTTCTGCATACGGGTCTTTATACAGCGACTGGATACTGGATATGAAAGGCGTTTCAAAGAGATCTGCCTTTATTATTGATAAATCAGGGATAATACGCTACGCGGAAGTACTCGAAAAAGCTGGGGATCTTCCTAATTTCGAAACTATCAATGCTTTACTGTCTTCACTTAACTAATTGAAAATAAAGGTTAAAATGAAAGTGGGTTTAAGAAAAAGCTTGTTTTTTTAATTTTGCATTTATATAAAATATTTGCATTGCCAATCATATTATACTACTTTTGTTTAGGTGCGAAAATTGATATACATATTACCCATTCTGCTGATACTATCCGTTAATTCCTATGCACAAACAGGAAGAACCAGCGGGTTAGGCGATGCCGCAGTTAAAATGGTAAAGTATTACCCCAAGCCTGCAGTTACCGTTATTAATTTTGAATTCCAGAAGAATTATGACAAGTCTTACAGTTTCCAGATATTTAATTTCGTTGGAAAGAAAGTTTACGAACTCCAGAACGTAAACCAAAAGAATACCATTAATCTTGATCAATTTAACCGTGGTATTTACATTTACCAGCTTAGAGACCAGTCTGGCAAAATTTTAGAAGCTGGAAAATTCCAGGTAGCTAAATAATTACTTTCAGCAAATCATCATATACTTCTCCTGGGAACCCGCAAAATTTACGAATCTGGTTTATTCCACCTGTACAATCAAAAATTTAAGATAGTTGGTATTCTCCCATCCACGAATTATGGGATGGTCTGATGACTGCGACTTGAAGGTTACCTGCCGCAGCTTTCTGCGGGCATCTTTTGCAGCCATATCAATCATGTCCAAAAACATTTCCGGCTGAACTAAGTTGGTGCAGGATGATGTAACTAAAAATCCACCTGGCTTAACCAGCTTCATTCCACGTAAGTTTATTTCTTTATACCCTGCAATTGCCTTGTCAATAGCAGCTCTTGTTTTAGTAAATGATGGTGGGTCCAACATTACTACATCATATTGTCTGCCCTCTTTAACCCAGCCTTTTAAAACATCAAAAGCATTTACACATTGAAACTTACAAATGTCCTGCAGGTTATTTAACTCCGCATTTCTTCTTGCCATTGAACAGGCATTTTCAGAAATATCTAACCCTAAAACAGATTTTGCTCCATAATGTGCTGCATGAATTTCAAACGATCCCGTATAACAAAATGCTCCAAACACATCAGCTCCTTTAACAATATGCTGAATAGCTCTGCGATTATCCTGCTGGTCTAAAAAATAACCAGTCTTTTGCCCGTTTTCAACATCCACAAAAAACTTAACTCCATTTTCATTTATCGTTATCTCAGTTGAGAATGGGTCAGACAAAAATCCTTTATGCTGCTGCATCCCTTCCAGTTCCCTTACCGGAACATCATTGCGTTCATAAATTCCTTTGGGTTTAAAAATTTTATTGATGGCTTCTACAATTGCCGGCTTCCATTTATCAATACCTAATGCCAGTGTTTGAATAACAAAATAATCGTTGAATTTATCAATAATTAATTGAGGCATATAATCTGCTTCACCAAAAATTAAACGGCAATTTTCTACATACCCCAATTGCTGACGGTAATTCCATGCTTTTAACAAACGATTATAAAAGAAATCATCGTTTATAATTTCATTTTTATCTCTATTGAGCAATCGTATAAGGATCTGCGATTTAGGATTTATATATCCCCTGCCAATAAATTTATTATCGTGTGTAAACACATCAACAATATCACCGGCTTTGGCTGACTCATCAATTAAATTTACCTCGTTAGCAAATATCCAGGGATGACCATCTACTACACGTGTGGAAATTTTTCTTTTCAATACAACTTTTAACATGCTGCAAAAATAAGGTTCGGTCGTCCGAAAGCTGTAACATTTTTTTAAGAATCACTGGCACGGTATTTCAACTACTATAACAAAACTTAACAACAACTAAAATCATCAGCCATGAAAAAAAATTTACTCTCTTTATTAAGTATGTTACTATTTACATACATAGCATCAGCGCAGGTATTATTTGGTGTTCAGGCCGGTGGCAATGTTTCTACATTGAAAGGCGATGCCATTCAATCACTCAATAATGTATTTGATATTACCAATGGTATAGTAGATCAAAAATCAAAGTTTGGTTTTACCGGAAGAGCTTATGCATCTTTACCAATCAGCCAGTCATTTGGAGTAGAAACTGGTTTAAGCTATCAGCAAAAAGGATATAAAATATCAGGAGATTTTAATTCTACGTTTTTAAAATTACTGAACACAAAAGCAGATTTAATCAATACCAGTCATTACATTGGTTTGGATGCATTAGCCAAAGTAAATATATCCGAAGGTTTAAGTATTAAAGCTGGCCCGCAAATAAGTTATTTAGCCAAAAACAATTTAAACATTCGTTCCAGCATTCTCGGATTTAATTTACTTAACCAGGATTTTGACCTTACCAGTAACACCAATATATGGGATATGGGACTAACCGGAGGAATCTCATACAAAGTTTCCAATGGCATTACCATAAACGGATATTATACGCATGGATTATCACCTATTGATAAAAATGCCAACATAAAAGCTTATAACCGCAGCGGTGGCATTACTGTAGGGTTTGAATTTTAAACAAGAAAGTAGAGTGTTTGCGCATAGGGTGAGGCGGAGGCCTTGCCCTTTTTATTTAGCGCCAATTTGGCTGCAAAATGGCTATTGGCAAGTCCTTTGTCCATTGTACCTTTGCGCCTCAATTTGGGTGAAAGGAGAAATATTTTCAGTCATCACCTGAATTTCATGAAGGTTTGACACAATAATTAAACTATGAAGGAAAAGAAACAAAACACTGTGGAGGAAACAAATGGCCAGGTGGTTGACTCTGAGCAGGGATCAGTTAATATGGGTATTAATGCCGATGAAAACATGGCGGGTACCACTCATTTGAATGATGCGGTGGCAACCGAAGATGAAATGGGAAAATTACAGGCACAGCTATCTGAGCAAAAAGATAAATACATTCGTTTGCTGGCTGAGTTTGATAATTTCAAACGCCGAAATGCTAAAGAAAGAATTGAACTGATTCAAACCGCCGGTAAAGATGTTATTGCTTCCATGCTGGAAGTGCTCGACGATTGTGACCGGGCAGAAAAACAATTGCAAACAAGTGAAGATTTGGTTGCAATAAAAGAAGGAATTCAATTAGTATTTAATAAACTTCGTAACAACCTTCAGTCAAAAGGGCTAAAAGCCATGGAAAGTATTAATGCTGATTTTGATGTGGAGAAACACGAAGCTATTACTCAAATTCCAGCACCAACTGAAGCATTAAAAGGAAAAGTGCTGGATGAAATTGAAAAAGGATATTATTTAAATGATAAATTAATCCGCTTTGCAAAAGTGGTTGTAGGAAATTAATCTACTGATAAATCGATTTGGAAATTTAGAAATGATAAATCAAACATCTTCAAATCTTCAAATCACCAAATTTTCAAATTAGTTAAATGGCTAAAAAAGATTATTACGAAATATTGGGTGTTGGCAAAAGTGCTTCGGCCGATGAAATTAAAAAAGCTTATCGCAAAGTGGCTATGCAATACCACCCTGACCGTAATCCGGGAAACAAAGAAGCTGAGGAAAAATTTAAAGAAGCCGCTGAAGCATACGAAATATTGAGTGATGCTGATAAAAGAACACAGTACGACCGTTATGGTCACGCAGGTGTTAGTGGCAACGGACGTGGTGGTTATGGCGGAGGTAGTGGTGGCATGAATATGGATGATATCTTCAGCCAGTTTGGAGATATATTTGGTGATGATGTTTTTGGAAGTTTCTTTGGCGGTGGCGGGCAAAGAAGCAGGGGTGGTGGAGGAAGAGCGAGAGGTGTTCGCGGCAGTAATCTTCGTATCAAATTAAAATTGAATTATGAAGAAATTGCAAAAGGCGCTTCTAAAACAGTTAAAGTAAAAAAACATGTTCCCTGTACTACGTGCGGCGGTAGTGGTGCAAAAGATAAATCATCTATTCAAACATGTGGTACCTGCGGTGGTAGTGGCCAGGTGAGGAGAGTTTCGAATACTTTTCTTGGACAGATGCAAACCGTTACTACTTGCCCAACCTGTAATGGTGAAGGAACAACAATTGCCAATAAATGTACCCATTGCAAAGGGGAAGGAAGAATCTATGGTGAAGAAACAGTAACTATTGATATTCCGGCAGGTGTACAGGAAGGCATGCAACTTAGTGTGGGGGGAAAAGGTAATGCAGGCGAAAGAGGAGGTCCCGCCGGTGATTTAATTGTGCTGATTGAAGAAGAAGCACACCCGCAATTACAAAGAGATGGATTGAATGTAGTTTTTGATTTACATA
Organism: Sphingobacteriales bacterium; assembly: GCA_050256755.1. Lineage (GTDB taxonomy): Bacteria > Bacteroidota > Bacteroidia > Chitinophagales > Chitinophagaceae > AWTP1-9. The sequence continues at coordinate 5,136 of JBLMVP010000038.1, forward strand.
TTTCTATTCCACAGGCTGCTTTTGGTGCAGAAATTCAAGTACCAACAATTGATGGTAAAGCAAAAATTAAAATTCCTGCCGGTACACAAAGCGGAAAAATTTTCCGTTTAAAAGGAAAAGGCTTCCCCTCTGTAAATTCTTATGAAAAAGGTGATGAGTTGATACATATAAATGTTTGGACTCCACAACATCTTACATCAGAAGAAAAACAAATAATGGAAAAGCTGATGAACTCGCCCAACTTTCAACCCAACCCGGGAAAAGGAGACAAAAGCTTTTTCGACAAGATGAAAGAAATGTTTAGTTAAGTTATTCCCAGATAATAATTCAACCCATTTAAACAAAGTGGCTTTTTTATTTAACCTCATGCTTGCTGGTTTTTCAATAATTCTATATTTGCACGGTTAAGGCTATCCTTCGGGAAGAATGTGTTTTAATTTTTTACCTGCTTAATAATGAATACTTCTGAAAACGTTTATGCCATCCCTCTCCGCTATCGTAAAATGGAAAACCTGCACATCGTATTCTGGCTTTTTAAAGACATAAGCTGGTGTATGATTTGGCGACCATTGGGAATAGCTATGATTTTCCCCACTTTAATAATCTCTATCATTATAGCCTGGCGAACAAGACAGCTGGTTTCAGAGTTAACGCATAACCTTGCCATTACTTTTTGGATAAGCGCTAACTCGCTCTGGATGATTAGCGAATTTTTTCAATTTGATGAACATATACTTTTCCTTGGAATAACAGGAAAACACAGTGCAATGATACCTTTCGGCCTTGGGGTTCTTATGCTTCTTTATTATTATGCCTGGTGGAAACCGAGACATAAGAATGAGTTGGAAACGATGTAGTTTTTGCTCTTCTCTTTCACCATTTCGGTTATCTTTGCGGCTCATTTAATTTTTGCAGAAATATGTACAGAACTCACACCTGTGGCGAATTAAGACTTAAGGATGTAAATAAAGAAGTAACACTGGCGGGATGGGTACAAACTGTTCGCAAATTTGGCAGCATTACCTTTGTTGACCTGCGTGACCGATATGGTATTACTCAATTATTATTTGGAGAGGATTTAAATAAATTGCTCGATGAAAATCCTTTGGGCCGTGAATTTGTATTGCAGGCAAAAGGAAAAGTAAATGAACGCAGCAGCAAGAATGCCAACATACCCACAGGTGATATTGAAATATTAATTAGCGAATTCATCGTTTTGAATAAATCAGTAACTCCCCCTTTTACTATCCAGGATGATACCGATGGCGGTGATGACCTGCGAATGAAATATCGTTTCCTCGATTTACGCCGTAATGCAGTAAAGAAAAATTTGGAACTGCGTTATGCTGTAAACCGCAGTGCAAGAAATTATTTGCATGAAAATAATTTTATGGATATTGAAACACCTTTCTTAATTAAGTCTACACCGGAAGGTGCCAGAGATTTTGTAGTTCCGTCAAGAATGAATGCAGGGCAGTTTTATGCATTACCTCAAAGTCCGCAAACATTTAAACAATTGCTGATGATAAGTGGTTATGACCGGTACTATCAAATTGTAAAATGTTTTCGTGATGAAGATTTGAGAGCTGACCGCCAACCAGAATTTACACAGATTGACTGTGAAATGAGTTTTGTAAAGCAGGAAGATATTCTAAACATGTTTGAAGGGTTGATTAAACGCATCTTTAAAGATGTAAAAGGAATTGATTATACAGAGACTGTTGAACGGATGACATGGGAAGAAGCGATGTGGCAATACGGGAATGATAAACCGGATATTCGTTTTGGAATGAAAATTTGTAATTTAAAATTCCAGCAGCATGCATTTCCAAATAAAGAAAGCTTATCCTCCTTAATTGATGGAGCCAATTTCCAGGTTTTTGATAGTGCTGAAACGGTAGTAGCTATTGCTGTCCCTGGTTGCAGTGAATACACAAGAAAACAAACAGATGAATTAACTGATTGGGTAAAACGTCCTCAAATTGGAATGAAAGGTTTAGTTTTCATTAAATGTAATGCTGACGGAACTTACAAAAGCAGTGTAGATAAATTTTACAGCGAAGAAAAATTAAAAGCTATTGCTGATGCTGCAGGTGCAAAAGCTGGTGATTTAATTTTGATTTTAGCTGGTGCAGAAGAAAGAACACGCAAAGCCATCAGTGATTTAAGAATGTATACAGCAGATAAATTAGGTTTGCGTAAAGCAGATGATTTTAAATTATTGTGGGTGCTTGATTTCCCATTATTTGAATATGCAGAAGAAGATAACAGGTGGGTTGCCCGTCATCATCCATTTACTTCGCCCAAGCCGGAGCAGATAGAAACAATGATTAACAATAACCCGGTTATTGAAAATGCCGCCGAATATTTAAAACATCCTTATGCAAGCATCAAAGCCAATGCATATGATATGGTGCTGAACGGAAATGAAATTGGTGGCGGTTCTATTCGTATTTTCCAGAGAGATTTACAGGAAAAAATGTTTGCGTCCCTGGGAATGGATAAAGAAGAACAACTTCATAAGTTTGGTTTCTTACTTGGTGCATTTGAATATGGTGCACCACCGCATGGTGGCATTGCTTTTGGTTTTGATCGTTTATGTGCTATCCTGGGTGGCAGTGAAAGCATCCGTGATTTTATTGCTTTCCCTAAAAACAATAGCGGAAGAGATGTGATGCTGGATGCACCATCTACTATTGATGATAAACAATTAGATGAATTGAGTATTAAACTGGACGTGAAAGAATAAAAGATGAATCAACTTACACTTTATAAAATATTAACCATTATACTGATACCAATAGCAGCCCTATTTGGTTTTTTATCATTAATAATGATTTTTATTGCGTTGGCCAACCCGGTATTATTGTTGCCATTATTTATAATAATTGGCTTTACAATCTATACTATTGCCAGTTCAGTTTTTCTTTTTAAAGGTATCAGT
>JBLMVP010000039.1:0-3444 GCA_050256755.1 Sphingobacteriales bacterium
GATGTTAATTCAACTCCGAACAACCCCTTAACTGTTCCGCCAAGTGCCATTTTACCCAATACTACTATTGCAATGGCATTTGCAAATGCCAATGATTTGAACAGGGCAACATCAGCTATTGTACAACATATTGCCGGTGTAGCTAATCAAACCCAGGCTTATGACATCTATAATTTAGATGGATCATTTGACAACCAGTGGAATGGTGAAATTTATAATGGTTGCATAAATAACCTGCAGGTACTGATTGACCAGTATTCAACTACAAGCCCTGCGTACTCAGGAATTGCTAAACTGGAAATGGCCTATGTTTTTTCAATGGCTGCCGATGTTTGGGGCGATGTTCCTTATTCACAGGCTGGACAAGGGTTGAAATATGAAACCCCACGATTTGATAAAGTGGAAGATATATACCAGGGTAATGCTGCATTAGGCATAACCAGTTTATTTGATTTGGTAAAAAGCGGTTTGGCAGATTTAGCAAAGCCGGGTATTTTAACACCGGGCAAAGATGATTTAGTTTATGGTGGAGATTTGGCAAAATGGAGCAGGATGGGTAATACACTTTTACTCAAGTTTGCCATTATGCTTACTAACAAAAATCCTGTACTGGCTAAATCAACAATTGAATCGGTGTTAACAGGTAATAATTATATCAACTCAAATTTGCTTGATTTTGAAGTTCCATTTGGATCATCAGTTGGTAACCGCAATCCTATTTTTGATTTTAATAATAACCTGAGAACCACTGACCAAATGTTAAGTTCAAGATTACTGGCACTTTCAAGGAGTTTAAATGACACTGTACGACTGGCCAAGTTCTTTACAAAACCTCTGTTACCTGGCGGAACTACGGGAACGCCCACTTTCGTTGCTTTTAATAATGGATCCACAGCAGCAGCACCAAAAATATCCATAAAAGTTGCTCCCTTTGATTATGTATTAAGATCGAAATATAATACTTACTTGACTGGTACTCTCGAACCATTAGTAATACAGGCTACAGGTGGTCAGGCACCAATACGTCTACTTACTAATTTCCAGGTAAACTTTATTTTGGCCGAAGCTGCCCTTGTTTTAGGAACAGCAGGTGATCCAAATGCTTATTACCAGGAGGGCATTAAAGCTTCTATGCAAAAAGTTGGTATGACTACTGCTGAAATAGACACTTTTTTTGTTAATAACCCCACTGTTGTTACATTAGCCGGTACCCCTGACGAAATGTTACAGCAAATTATTACACAAAAGTATATTGCATGGATTGGTAATGGTATAGAAGCATTTGATGATTACAGAAGAACAGGTTATCCTGTGCTTGCATTACCATTAAATGCGGCCGGAGATAATCCTAACGTAATACCAACAAGGTTACCATATACACCAGCAGAGCTGGCAAGAAACCCAAATGCACCCTCACCAAGACCTAAAACAGATGTTAAACTATGGTGGGCAAAATAAAAAACAGTAAGTAACTATTACCAAACTTAAATTTTATTAAAATGATTAACAGCATAAAAAAAATATCAGGGTTTCTTTTATTTGCAGCTGTATTAATTGGCTGTACAAAAGAAAGGGGGCCTTTAACAGATGTTAGACCGGCAGTACCGGTAACAGTAACAAACGCATCTGACTACAGACCAGAGCCTACAGTTACTACAGCTTTAACAGGAACAGGTGATATACAGATCGTTTTATCAATACCTGCAAACAGTGGAAGAACAATTAAAGAAATCACCAAGGTTTCTGCAAGTACAAGTTATACTCAAGTTCGGGGCACAACAGGATTATATACAAGTGTAGCAATTCCGGGAAATGGAACTACTGTTACATTTGCTACTTCACTGACTGAGTATTTTACAAAAAAACCCGCATCTAACAGCAACCCTGCAGCTAAAGTAAATACCGAATTAGCTAACAGGTTTTATTTTGCCATTACATTAGATGATGGCACTGTTATTTACCCGGAACCAGTTCGGGTATTAGTAATTTAAGCTCTATCTAATTGAAATAAAAAAGGCTGTCTTAAATAAGACAGCCTTTTTTATTTCAACGTATTTTATTTTATCACCTCTGCAAGTTTTGCTTCTAATGCTGCGCCCCTTAAACTGGTCGCTATAATTGTACCCGATGGATCAACTAACACATTATAAGGAATACCATCAAAGCCATATTGACCCACCACCGGGCTTTCCCAAAATTTTAAATCACTGATATGGTTCCAGGTTAAATTATCATCTTTAATGGCTTTTAGCCAGGCCTCTTTTGTTTTATCAAGAGACACCCCCAACACAGTAAAATTTTTATCCTTGTATTTATTGTAAACATTCACGACGTTGGGATTCTCAGCACGGCAGGGGCCACACCAGCTTGCCCAAAAATCAACCAGCACATATTTACCTTTTAAACTGCTTAATGAAAAATTATTTCCGTTAATATCAGGTAATGATATATCTGGCGCCTGTTTGCCAATTCCCGGTTTGCTATTATCTATTTCCTGCTTCTTTTTATAAACATTATACTGGTTAATAAAATCTACATACCCCTGCTTTACTCCATTGTGTTTTGGAAAGCGATCCAGTAATGATTTAAATTTCTTTTCTATTTCTTCAGGTTTATTATTTCCGCTCCAGTAGCCTAAAGCATACAAAGAAATAACCGGGCTTTTATCCGTTTGAGCAATATTGATGAGATAAGAATTATAAGTTGACTCTTCCTCCTGCATTTGTTTAACCAGGATGCCCATCAGACTATCTTTATCCGCAGCAGTTGATTCCTTTAACTGGTTTGCCTGCAGATTTATATCATATTGTTTTTTAGAAAAAGCAGTAATAGAATCAAAAAACATTATTAGTCGTTCATTTGCTGCTGAAGAAGCGGTATATCCGGCCCTTGTACTTGTTTGGTCAATAAGTTTTTGCCAATCGGCTTTAATATCAATTTTAGTTTCATCATTCAATACAAATAAAGAGGGTGCATTTTGATCATCCCCCAAACGAATACGAAACATTGATTCCTCTCCTGCTGTTGACTGCAGTAAAAACTTTCCATTCTTTAACAAGACTGAATCCAAAATTTGTGGCGGTATATTTCTGCTGGCAGGAATTTCTTCCAGGTAAACTTTTACAGCAGGCGCATTTGTAATGGTACCAGATACTTCAAACTTTTTTTTACCAGCATTACTGCAGGCCGATAATAAAACGATCACTATCAATAATAATCCAGCAACTCTCAATTTCATATTTATGCATTTAATTTTTCTAATAATATATCATTAGTCAGTTTGGGATCAGCTTTCCCTTTAGAAATTTTTTTTACTTCTCCCACAAACAAACCTATTAATCCTTTTTTCCCTTTGCGGTATTCCGCTACCTTATCTGGCATTTTATTGAACACTTCTTCCACCCAAGCAGCTACATCACCAGTATTGGTCGTTTGTAACAGGTT
>JBLMVP010000040.1:0-7151 GCA_050256755.1 Sphingobacteriales bacterium
TCTTTCACGGTTAAAATGGGCCATCTTTTCATGGAGGATATAATCCTGTAATAAAACAGGACCACGTTCGCCAACCGTCAGGGAATTTTCATGTTCTACATAAGGAATGCCTGATGCAGATGTTAATTTTATTTTTTTCTGCTTCATATAAAAAGTTTTAGCGTAAAAAATATTTTTGCTGAATATAAAATAGCTGAACCGCTTTCGGCGGTTCTTTACAAGCAGTAATATACATTTTGGCAATAGGGGTTAACACTGATGACCATCATCAAAACTGATGATATAGAATTTATAAGAAGCCATTTTTTAATCATCCTTCACCCTCCTGACTTCAGCAGCAGAACAATAAAACACCCAGGTTATATCAACAGCTAATGAACATCATCTTTTTACAGTGCCTGCGTATGAGCAAAATCATTTTTTACTTTTATTAATAGCTCTACCTTTTGATTAAATTTTATGTTTATGAATAAATATCACATTATATCACGGATAGCCATTTACATACTATCGGTTGTGCTGATAGTTTTTGGTATCTTTCATTTTAAATACCCGCATGACCTGCTCGTTTATGTGCCATCCTTTTTACCTGTTGGCATTACATGGGCTTACATTGTTGGCGCCTGTTTTATACTTACAGGCGTATCGTTTATTACCAACCAGTACGTAAAATTCACCAGCTACCTGCTGGCTTTCTGGCTGGTGTTTTTTATTTTAACGATACATATTCCCAATGCACTCAACGCAGGTTCTTCTGAAATGAGACTGATGGCCTGGGTTAATGTGTTAAAGGATACTGCTATTGTTGGTTTTGCTTTGCATATTGCCGCTGGGGCACATCACCAGCATTTTCATTTGGAAGACAGTGATTAATCAAGGTTAATCAATATAAGCAAGACTTGTACGAAATTATGTTTCGTAACAGATTGGATAAATACTTCCGGCTTACTAAAGTTGAGTATATAAAAAAGCCATCCTGTTATTACCAGGATGGCTTAAACTATTTAATAAAACATTTATACTATAACTGTATCTGTTATATACATAACGCCGTTTCTTATTGTGCCTTCCCGTGGTGATACAGCAATATCGCCAATACTTACTGAACCATTTTTTACATTTACCTGTAACACTTTTCCATTTACCGTAGTAAGTTTATCTCCGTCTTTCAAATCAGTATAAGCAATTTTACCATTTACGATATGGTTGCTCATCAGGTTTGCAAGCTTTGCTCTGTTTTGCGGTTCCAGTAAATTATCCATCATTCCTTTGGCTAATTTTTCAAAAGCCATATCGCTGGGTGCAAATATAGTATACGGGCCGATGCTGCTCAGTAACTGGTCTATATCTGACGCATGTACACCTTTCTTTAATGTTTTAAGGTTCTTATCCACATTTACTACCTGTATAATATTTGACATGTTTATTGTTTTGGGAACCGGTTATATTACCGGAAACGCCGGAAGGTAGTCTTTAATGATTAGTTTTACTGTTAATGTTTTAGAAGTACCTGCTTTCATTATGTATTCAACTACTTTCACCAGCAAGGTTGAAATAAACAGCCTGAAATTCTTTTACTATGTCCAATAAAAACTGCCGGTGATATTACCGGCAGTATTAATAAATCAACCATTACTATTTTTTGGTAACATTAAACTAAAAGAAGGTGAGTAATCCTTCTACCCCAGCCCCGGCCATTTTATCTTTCAAATCTTTTGATGCATAAATGCACCAGCTTTTTTATTACCGGCAATAGCCAATATGATAGTTCCAGTTACTGAATGATTGTCGCCAGCAGCAGTAAAAAGATGCGAAGCACGGCTAATATAAAAACAGAAACTTTGCAGGCAGCAGGTTAAATTCAAATTTACCGGAGACAATTAATTCCCCATCCAGCTGGGCAGGTAATTGCTTATCGCATTCAATGGTAAAATGGATTCCCGTGATATGCCTGACAAAAGGCATGGAAAGATGTTTGCCTTTTTCTATTTGCGGCAAATACATTAAGCGTTGTAATAAAGATAAAGGCTTACACATCACCAAATCCAGCAAACCATCTGCAACGCTTGACTTGGGTGATATATGAAAACCGCCGCCTGTTCTTGAAGAATTATTCACTGTAGCCAACAACAATTTTTCATCAGTAATTAATTCATCAGCATAAATTTTAAACCGGTATTCATTAAAAGAAAATATTTTTTTGAGCACTACAAGGTAATAACCAATATGTCCGCCAATCAACCGGATCGTCTTCATTGATTGCAACACTTCTCCTTCAAAGCCTATTCCAACACCATTTAAAAACATTTTATCATTACATCTTCCTGCATCAACAGGTTTTGGCTCAGCATTAAATACTAATTGCAATTGTTCCTTCCATTCAATATCCCCATATAATTTCCATGCAAAATCGTTTCCTGTGCCGCCTTTAAAAATAGTTATTGGAATTTGTATATCCGGGTAATGATTAATAAAATAATTAAGTGTGCCATCGCCACCGATAATCCACACTTCGCTGTACCCGTTAAAATCAACAGGCCATTGTTCATTAAACAGCGTATAATCAATAGCAAAATGATATAACCTGCCGGCAAGAAGACCGGCAATTGTCTCTGCTTTTCCTTTACCCGCTAAAGAGTTGACTGCTAAAGCAATTTTCCTTTCATTCATATAACATATAAAAATTACGCAAAGCCGCAAAGCCGCTATAAAAATTAATTAAAAAAATCTTTGCGTTCTTTACGGCCTTGCGTGAAAACCTTTTTTAAACAATTACTCTACCGGATTATCGCCGGTAAATTTTTATTCTTAAACAGGTTATTATAATCATCCACTTCTTTTTTCAAATCAGTTTCATAAATAGCTTTGTATTTGCTCCATTCTTTTTCCAAATCAGCCAGACGGTCTTTTAATCCTTTGGTGATTCTTGGATCGTGTACATCCGCCAAACTTTTTAAATTAAAAAATTCCACATTCAGCTTACTGGGGAAATTAATTACATCCTGGAAATTCTTTTGCCTTGTTTCAATTAAATTACTTTCCCAATCATCCATCTTTTTAATTAGAGACTTTCCTTTTTCCAGCACCTCTTTATTTTCTGCATCATCTTTCATCAGCTCGTTATAATTCTCCACCTGTTGCTTTACTTTACGCATTGCTACAATTGCTTTATGGATATCGCTTATATTATTATTTACACGGCTGAGAAATTGCTGCTGTTCATTCCAGTCAGCAGCAGTAACTTTTAAATTAGGATCCTGCACCAGATTGATATCTGCTTCTGAAGTAAGTCCTTTATAACTCAATCTTGCTTTATATTTTCCCGGCGCCAGCCGGTAACCACTGTAATCGCCCATAACATAAGCGTTTTGTATAACAGGGGAAATGATTTCTCCGCAAAAATCCCATGCAAAACGATTTATCCCTTTACCTGCGGGAATTACTTCCGGCTCTGACGGACCTCCCGGAAAAGATTTATATGTTTCATCTTTTTTATTAATGTATGTTCTGATCACTTTGTTACCGGCATCGAGTATTTCTAATTTCAGCACATTGGTATCTGCTTTTTCGGGCAAATAATAATCTACTATCACCCCATTCATCGGGTTAACACCATTGGTATTGCCCGGGTCTAAGCCCGGAATATTAGGTGCCCCGTTATAGAGATATGTTGATTTGGGTGATATTAATTTTAATTTGTTTTCTGCTGTAATGGAAGTTCCCTGCTGCAAAGCGCTTAAATCATCCAGTATCCAGAAAGCTCTTCCTGCGGTAGCAGCTATCAAATCATTTTCATGAATGGCTAAATCAGTAACAGGAACAACAGGTAAATTCAATTGCATTTTATTCCAGTTAGCGCCGCCGTTGTAAGAAATATAAAATCCTCTTTCGCTTCCGCCATATAATAAATCTTTTATTTTCCTGTCTTCTCTTATAACCCTGATGTAATCATCTTTATCTATCCCGTTAGTAATCTTTGTCCATGTTTTACCATAGTCAGTTGTTTTATATGTATAAGAAGCATAATCATTAAACTTATATCTTGTTGCGCTGATATAAGCGGTTGCTTTATCATGCGGAGATAATTCTATAGACTGGATTAAAGATTCCTGCAAATCAGCAGGAGTAACATTGCTCCAGCTCTTTCCTCCATTCATGGTTAGCTGTACCAAACCACAATCACTTCCTGTCCATATCACATCTTTCTCTAACGATGATTCAATTACATAATAAATGGTATTATAATTTTCGCCTCCTGCGCCTTCATTCGTTAAGGGGCCACCACCCTGTCCCTGTTTGGTTGTATCGTTCCTGGTCAAATCCGGGCTGATAGCTTCCCAGCTAATACCACCATTAGTTGTTTTTAATAAGACATTGCCGGCATGATAGATTACTAACGGGTCATGCGGAGAGGTTACAATTGGTGCATTCCAGTTAAAACGGTATTTCATTTTCTTTGGTTCCACTGCCAGATTCACAGACGGATAAGCCTGTATATCTTTTACCTCCTTTGTTACAGCATCCATCACCTCAATATAACCCTGGTAACAACCACCATAAAAGGCAGTTGGGTTATTGGGATCAAAAGCGATATAAGCACTTTCACAACCGGGCCCAACAGTCCAGTCTTTTTGTGTAATACCAAATGAGTTAGTTCTGCTCTGTATCATCACGGATGTATTATCCTGCTGACCACCATAAACCCAGTAAGGAAAACGGTTATCAACGTTCACCCGGTAAAACTGTGCTGTAGGCTGATTCATCAGCGAACTCCAGCTTTGTGCATTATTATAGGTTATCTCCCCACCACCATCATCAGCTAAACCTATTATCTCAGGAGTATTGGGATTAATCCATAAATCGTGTGTATCACCATGACCAACCCGTACCGGACCAAATGTTTTACCTCCATCAATTGATTTGGTCATGGGTGCATTCAGTACATAAACGATGTTTTCATTTTTTGTATCCGCATACACTTTCATATAATACCAGCTGCGGCTGGTGATGAGCTGATTATTACTCATTAAAGCCCAGTTCTTACCACCGTTATCGCTTCGGTATAAACCCGATTTTGATTTCTCTGCTTCCACAATTGCAAACACCCGGTTAGGATTAGCTCTTGAAACAGATACACCAATCTTTCCTAACTGATCCGGTAACCCGGTTATAATTTTATTCCATGTTTCACCGCCATCGGTACTTTTCCAGATAGCACAACCGGCTCCGCCACTTTCCACCTTCCATGGATAACGGCGGTGTTGCCAGGTAGCCGCATATAAATTGCGAGGGTTCTTCATGTCCATATCCAAACTCGTTACACCCGTATTCTCATCCACAAACAAAACTTTTTTCCATGTTGCTCCACCATCGGTTGATTTATAAACACCACGTTCGCTATTAGGTCCGTGCACTGTTCCCTGCACCCCCACATATACCACATCAGGATTAGAAGGATGAATAACGATATTAGAAATATGCCGGCTGTTGGGCAAACCCCGTCCGACCGGGTCATCCGGGCGGGCAATATTCTTCCATGTTTTACCGGCGTCGGTTGATTTATATACACCATCTCCGTAAGAAGTCATCACACCACGCACTGCATGTTCACCTGTACCCACATAAACTACATTGGGATCACTTTCACTTACGGCTATGGCTCCTATAGAACCCACTTTAAAAAATCCGTCAGATATATTGTGCCAGTTAATACCACCATCTTCTGTTTTCCATACACCACCACCGGTATAACCCACATAAAAAACATGGTCTTGATTAGCCACCCCACAAATAGCATTAGCCCTTCCACCACGAAATGGCCCTATATTTCTCCATTTCAAAGAATGAAAAACAGAATCATAATTTATTACAGAGCTGGATTTAACCTCCTCACCTTTTTTTTGTTTTTGGGAAAAAGATGGAAAGGAAAAAAGCAAAACAAGAAGCAATAAAATGCAGGAAAACTTTCTCATACAGCATAAAATTTTGGAAAATGAATTTAGGGAAATAAAATGGAATAACTCTTCAATCAAGGCTGTCATTCCTGCCCCCGCCTCAGTCGGGAAGGAATCCCTTGAGTTCACCAATGTCGTCATTACGAGGAGAAAGGACGAAGCAATCTCCTGAAAATATTTACAGAGTTGATTTTGTACTCAGCCCCATCACTACTATTAGGCTCCGGTTGTGTCACTCACTTGTACAGTTGCAACTACATTCTCCAATGAACACAAGGCCTTCACCCCACCAGGCATAATTTATTTTAAATCTAATCCCATCTCAAACGTTCCACAGGAAGAATATACAGGTAGAACCATTAATGGAATGGATTTACATACCTCAGGAACGTTATATACTTAGTAATTTCTCCATAAACGTAAGTTTTACATATACTTTCAATAATTAATCAACCCCAGCCCCACATCACAGTATCACAAAAGCTAAATCAGGGTGCACCTGAATTCGTGTTGCGTATCCCTGCCCGTCCGGTCAAACCGGGTTCCCGGACTACTTTTGTAGCCATCCAGCAGTATTGCGGGATAATTTTCTTCGTTGCAAGCAAAAGAAACTAAATAAACAGCAGGAAATAGCAAAGCAGAATTAAAAAAATGAAGTGATAGAAAAACAAAAAGCCTCTTTGAAATTAATCAAAGAGGCTTTTAAATGAATATGGCACCTACCTACTCTCCCGGCTGTTACGCTAGTACCATCGGCCATGAGGGACTTAACTTCTCTGTTCGGAATGGGAAGAGGTGAACACCCCCGGCAAAAGCACCATAAGAATGTAATTATTAATTAATACTAATTAATTAACAATATAATGATATTACATATTGGGAGTTGTAAATGAAGAGTAACGGGTTACGTCTTCTATTAGAAGATGAAATTATTGATGGAATGAGTACCAGCAATAAAAAAAATTAAAGCTAACGGGTAATTAGTACTACTCGGCTTCGCTGTTACCAGCCTTACACCTGTAGCCTATCAACGTCATAGTCTCTGACGACCCTTAAAAGTAAACTCATCTTGTGGAAGGTTTCACGCTTAGATGCTTTCAGCGTTTATCCTGCCCGTACATAGCTACTCTGCACTGCACCTGGCGGCACAACAGATACACCAGCGGTACGTACGACCCGGTCCTCTCGTACTAAGGT
>JBLMVP010000041.1:0-3587 GCA_050256755.1 Sphingobacteriales bacterium
CTAAGAAAACTGTAGCTTTTACTGTGTCGTTGCTCAGAATAGTAGAAATTTTTTTCATAACACCTGTTTTAAAGTTTGTAATGACAGGAACGGATTCAGCCAGTTTTCAAAGGAAGTGGAAAGGATTAAAATCAGAAGTTGGTATAGGCAGGTATAGTGGGTATTTTTTTGGAGGTTCTCAAATCACTTCTGTACTACTAAGTTACGATTTTTGATTTTAAATTTCCAAGAATATTTCCAATCACCAGGCTAAGTTATAAAAGGCTGTTCTTCAAATGATTGTTATATAGTAGTTGCTTGTTTTGCCAACTGAATGATTTAGCTAACCAAGAGCCTGGCTTCTTTAATTAAATCTAATTTTGGAAACTTTTTTAATAAATGTCCATTCCCTTTGAAATACACTGAGTCTACAAACTGCATTGGCTCATTTCCATATTCTGAATTGAGCTGCCGAACTATATCCATTCCGGTTATAACACGCCCAAAAGGAACAAAACCTTTTACCCCGGAAATATCAATCGTATCATAATGAAGATTATTTTTCATATTGATAAAAACAGATGTTTTTCTCGTATTAGGTCCTCCCCTCGCAAAACAGATGGTACTGTCTGTATTGGATGCAATAACAGGCTCATCCTTTAAATAATGTTTTTGCCAGAAAATATTCTTTGTTTTATCCGGTGACACACCAAATTGTACCAAATTATTTTTAACTGCACGGAACACCAGGCAATTGTTGTAATACCCCGTTTTTATTAATTGATAAAACCTGTCAGCAGCCAATGGTGCCCACGACCTATAAATTTCAACGGTAAAATTACCTGCTGATGTAATAAATTCTGTTTTAAAAGTTTCCGGGGCTTTAATTTTAAACAATGAAGCATCAAGCTTTGCCTGTGGTTTACCAGCAATTGAAAAAAATAAAATCAGTATTTTGCTGAATAAGATTTTCTGCATACACAAAATTTAACTGAAATCAAATTTACAATTTAAAATCTCTTTTACAACTGGCAGTGATTATGTGAAATAAAAAAGGCTGAAGTAAAACTCCAGCCTCATTTCTAAAAAAATTTTTACTAAGCTTTTTTTACATTAACAGCATTCAGCCCTTTTTTCCCTTCCTGCAATTCAAATTCAACTTTATCTCCCTCCTGAATTTCATCTATCAACCCACTGGAATGAACAAAGGTTTCTTTGTTACTGTCATCATGCTTAATAAAACCAAATCGTTTTTCAGTATTATAAAATTTTACTGTTCCGGTTAATTTTTCGCTCATTGTATTGTATTATTATATTAAGCCGCAAAGTACACTTTATCTTCGGGCTTGCATAATTGAATATTATCAGGCTTCTGTTTCTGCATAACTGCTAACCGGCTCACAAGTACAGATTAAATTCCTATCCCCGTATGTATTGTTTACCCTTGCCACCGCAGGCCAGAATTTATTTTGCCGTACATATTCTAATGGGAATGCGGCAAGCTCTCTTGAATAAGCTTTCTTCCATTCATTTGCTGTAATAACAAATTGTGTATGCGGTGCATTCTTTAAAATGTTATCTTTTTTATCGGCTTTGCCTTCTTCAATAGCTTTAATTTCTGCTCTGATCCCAATCAACGCATCACAAAAACGGTCAAGCTCAGCTTTATCTTCACTTTCCGTTGGTTCAATCATAATAGTGCCCGGGACAGGAAAACTCATTGTTGGAGCATGAAATCCATAATCAATTAAACGTTTGGCTATATCTTCTGCTTCTACTTCTGCTGATTTTTTAAATGGACGTAAATCAACAATAAATTCATGGGCACACTGGCCATTATGATTGGTATACAAAATCTCAAAATCTTTTGCCAACCTTGCTCTCATGTAATTTGCATTAAGAATGGCATATTCAGTAGCTAATTTAATCCCATCAAAACCCAGCATTCTTATATAACCATAACTAATTAGAAGAATAGATGCACTTCCGTATGGTGCTGCAGAAACGGCATTGGTTAAAGATTGCAAATGCGTATTGGTATGACCTGGTAAATGTGGCTCCAGGTGTTTCTTCACACAAATTGGCCCCATACCAGGACCACCACCTCCGTGAGGAATGGCAAATGTTTTATGCAAATTTAAATGACAAACATCTGCACCAATTAAACCCGGTGCCGTTAAACCAACCTGTGCATTCATATTAGCACCGTCCATGTATACCTGCCCGCCATGCTGATGAATAATATCAGTAATTTCTTTTACAGTTTCTTCATATACACCATAAGTACTTGGATAGGTAATCATAATACCAGCCAAATCATTGGAGTGTTGTGCTGCTTTTGCTTTTAAATCTTCTACATCAATATATCCATTTTCCAAAGCCTTAACAACTACCACTTTCATTCCTGCCATTACTGCACTGGCAGGATTGGTACCATGTGCGGAAATTGGAATCAGCATTATATTACGATGTTTTTCGCCATTGGCTTCATGAAAACCGCGGATAGCTAACAGACCAGTATATTCTCCCTGTGCTCCACTATTGGGTTGTAAACTGCATGCATCAAATGCAGTTATCTTGCATAGATAATCTGAAAGTTCATCAATAATTTGCTGGTACCCTTCTGTTTGATCTAACGGCGCAAAAGGATGAATCTTGCTCCAGTGAGCCCAGCTTAAAGGCATCATCTCACTCGCTGCATTTAACTTCATTGTGCAACTTCCCAAAGAAATCATCGAAGTATTTAAAGAGAGATCTTTATTTTCCAGCATCTTTATATAACGCATCATCTGGCTTTCACTGTGGTGCGAATTAAAGTTGGGATGCTGCAAATACAATGACGTCCTGGTTAATGAAGATGGAATATGAGTTAAAATATCTTCTTCGTCAATTTCAAAGGCAACAGGGTCAGTGTCGTTTTCAAAACAATTAATTAAATCGAATAAATCAGATGGTGTAATCGTTTCATCAACAGAAATACCAACCAGGTTATCGCCGGAATAACGGAGGTTTATTTGCTGGCGTAAAGCCTTTTCATAAATTGATTTGGCCTTGTCTGTTTTAACAGTAACCGTATCAAAATAACTGGCAGAAACTAATTCAAATCCTCTTTCTTCAATTGCCTCTGCAACTGTTTGTGTTAATAAGGCAACCCGTTTAGCAATATTCTTTAATCCTTCCGGCCCGTGATACACAGCATACATAGCTGACATATTCGCCAGCAAAGCCTGTGCTGTACAAATATTAGAAGTTGCTTTTTCTCTTTTGATGTGTTGTTCCCTTGTTTGCAAAGCCATCCGCAATGCACGGTTACCCTGCGCATCAATACTTACCCCAATAATTCTCCCCGGCAGGTTTCTTTTAAAATCATCTTTTGCTGAAAAGAATGCAGCATGCGGACCACCATATCCCAAAGGAACACCAAAACGTTGTGTAGAACCACAAGCAACATCAGCACCTAATTCACCGGGAGAAGTTAATAATGTTAAGGCCAGTAAATCTGTTGTCATTACAACAAAGGCGCCAGCAGAATGAACCTTATTAATGAAATCACGGTAATCTTCTATAGAACCTTTATCATTGGGATATTGCACTAATGCCCCAAAATA
>JBLMVP010000042.1:0-7474 GCA_050256755.1 Sphingobacteriales bacterium
TTTTATATTATTTACGATCCCGGCAAACAAAACACTTTTAGCGTTGGATACAGTTTCGGATTAAGTTACCTTTTTAAAATTTCAAACAAATATGAAATAGGTGTAAGAGCCTTGTTTCAAAACGATACCAATTCTGATGCCATTACTCAAATCTCCCTTTCTTTGGGTCATTTTTTAAGCCTGTTGAAATAAGTATTGATAGATCTTCAAATGTTCCAACTGGTTGTTTATACAACCTTAATACTACTGCCTGTTTGTTTCAAATAGATTATCTTGCGGCCTCTCTAAAAATCCTCTGGAAAGCAACGGCCCTTGAAAGAAAAAGAGCGAAATGAATATGGCGAAAATATCCCCGTTTAAGGCGTTAAGACCGCAGGCACCTTTTGCAAAACAAGTGGCATCAAGACCTTATGATGTGCTCAATTCCAAAGAAGCAAAACTGGAAGCGCAGGGCAATCCCTGTTCTTTTTTACATATCACTAAATCAGAAATTGATTTACCTGAAGACACTGATTTGTATTCACCGCTGGTTTACAAAACAGCCAAAGAAAATTTAGCTGCCTTTTTATCAAGGGAAATTTTGTTTCGTGAAAGTAAACCTTGCTACTACATTTACCAGTTGATAATGCGGGGCAGAAGCCAGACAGGTTTGGTGGCCGTTTCATCCTTGGATGATTATGAACAAGACATTATCAAAAAACACGAGTTTACAAGGCCTGATAAAGAAAATGATCGTATCAATCATATAAAAACTTCCGGTGCACAAACCGGTAATGTTTTTTTAGCCTACCGCGATGTAGATTCCATTAATGCTTTAATTGAAAACTGGAAAAAAGAAAAATCGCCGGTGTATGATTTTATTGCCGATGATGATATCCGCCACACCATTTGGGTGGTAAGCGATAATCAAACAGTAGAACAAATAACAGCATTGTTTGAAAATAAAGTTCCCTGTACTTATATAGCTGATGGACATCACCGTGCCGCCTCTGCTGCAAAAGTCAGAAAAGCTTTAGGTGATGAAGCAACAGAAGGATGTAATTTTTTCCTAACCACTTTATTTCCTGCCAATCAATTAGCTATTCTCGATTATAACCGTGTAATAAAAGATTTAAATGGTTTAAGCGAACAGGAATTATTAAGCAGACTGGAAGAAAGATTTACCATAAAAAAATCTGACAAAGCAGTAAAACCTTCATCACTTCATGAGTTTGGAATGTACCTGAACAAAACATGGTATCAACTTTTCTCCAAAGAAGGAACATTCAAAGATGACCCAATTGGCGTGCTGGATGTAACCATTTTACAAAACAACATTCTTGACCCGGTTTTTGGAATAAAAGATCAGCGTACCGATAAACGAATTGATTTTGTTGGCGGCATACGCGGACTGGAAGAACTTGAGAACAGGGTTAACAGCGGGGAAATGGCTGTTGCTTTTAGTTTATATCCTGTAAGTATTCAGCAGTTATTTGATATTGCCGATAGTGGTAATGTAATGCCTCCAAAAAGCACCTGGTTCGAACCCAAACTGAGAGATGGCTTGTTGACACATTTGATTTATGAATAGATTTTTCATCCGCTGGTTTTAACATTCTGCTTATCCTCTTCCCCGCAAATAATTTGTAATCTTGCAGTGGAGACGAAACTACTGTCTCCATTGTTTTAACAGATAGTTTATGAAAAAAGCACTTGTTTACATTTTTTTTCTCATCAGTTTGGTTGCAACTGCTCAACAGGATACTAAAGAATTACAGGAAACAGCCCGTAATTTTATGAAGAACGGCGATTATCCCAATGCTGTTCTTGTTTTACAAAAAGCCGTTCAGCAGGATAGCAAAAATATTGAATTGCAGAAAGACCTTGCCATGGCTTATTATGTAAGCCGTAATTTTGGAAACGGGAAAGAAATAGCAAAAAATTTAATTGAAAGAGAGGATGCAGACGTACAGTGCTTTCAGTTAGCCGGCAATATTTACAAAGCAACAGAAGAAACAAAAGAATGCGAACGCATTTATAAAAAAGGATTAAAACAATTTCCCAATAGCGGCGCCCTGTATAATGAATATGGCGAGTTATTATGGGCTAAAGGAAATTCAGATGCCATCCAACAATGGGAAAAAGGAATTGAAACAGATCCTAACTATTCAGGCAATTATTATAATGCAGCCCGTTATTATTTTGTAACTACAGACAAGGTATGGGCATTAATATACGGGGAAATTTTTGTGAATATGGAAAGTTATTCACCCCGCACAGCAGAAATAAAATCATTACTCTTAGACAGCTATAAAAAATTCTTTACAAAAGACGCTGCTCTGTCCAAAAAAGAAAATAGCAATAACAATGAATTTACCAAAGCAGTTATCGATATCCTGAATAAAAATGCTTCTGTTATTTCAGCCGGTGTAACACCCGAATCTTTGGTAATGCTCCGCACCCGCTTTATTCTTGACTGGTTTGAAAAAGACGCGGCCCGTTTCCCCAATCGTCTTTTTGACCATCAGCACCAGTTATTACAGGAAGGCCTGTTTGATGCCTATAATCAATGGTTGTTTGGCGCAGCAGATAACCTGGCGTATTATGAAAACTGGACTAAAACACATCCCGAAGAATACGAACTGTTTAGTAAACTCCAGCGTAATAAACTGTTTAAACTTCCCCGGGGACAGTATTATCAAAAGTTTTAATTAACTGTCAATATATATGAACCATCCAGCCAGAAGTTGGATGGTTTTCCATTTGTAATATTTACCTCCCCTGTATGTAATTGTTTTTTCCTAAATTGGTTACATAAAGATTTACAAAATCAATCCCGATTGCCATGACCGAACCAAAAAGGCTATTTGATTGCATTCAATATAACCTCGACAACAATCCGTTACCGGATATGCTTGCTGCCAAAGAAAATGGCAAATGGCGTACATATAACACACAGGAAATAAAAGAAATAGTTGATAAGCTTAGTGGCGGTCTTTTAAATATGGGTGTTAGCTCCGGTGATATGACTGCAGAGGGAAGAGATAAAATAGCTATACTCTGTAAAAACCGTCCTGAATGGCTGATGCTTGATATGGCTGTACAGCAAATTGGCGCCCTGCTCATTCCTGTTTATCCTACCATTAATGTAAATGAACTGGAATATATTTTAAATGACGCACAGGTAAAAATGGTTTTTGTAAATGATGAAGATACTTTTCTCAAAGTAGTTAGTATAAAAGACCGTGTTCC
This sequence comes from Sphingobacteriales bacterium, assembly GCA_050256755.1. Lineage (GTDB taxonomy): Bacteria > Bacteroidota > Bacteroidia > Chitinophagales > Chitinophagaceae > AWTP1-9. The sequence goes on from JBLMVP010000042.1 coordinate 3,232, forward strand.
CTCTGTTAAAGAAATTTTCACGTTTGAGCATGTACCCAACAGCCGTCACTGGAAAGAAGTTATTACTGCATCCTCTGCCGAAGCCATTCAGCAAATACCTGCATTGGCACAAAATATTCAATTCAAAGATTTAGCAACCATCATTTACACTTCAGGAACAACCGGCAAGCCAAAAGGAGTAATGTTAAGTCATGAAAATATTCTGAGCAATGTAATGGCATCTATTCCCTGCTTTCCTCCGGGCAGCAATCAACGTGCTATCAGTTTTCTTCCGCTCAATCATATTTTTGAAAGAATGGTTAGCTACCTCTATTTATTTCAGGGTACAGCAATTTACTTTGCAGAATCGTTAGACACTATTGCTGAAAACCTTAAAGAAGTTCGTCCGCATCTTTTTACCACCGTGCCACGTTTGCTGGAAAAAATGTATGATAAAATAATGATGAAGGGCAGTGAGCTAACTGGTATAAAAAAGAAATTATTCTTTTGGGCGCACAGCCTTGCAGAAAAATTTGAATTAAATAGCAGCAAAGGAATATCATATGATCTTCAACTTGCCATTGCAAGAAAAATCGTCTTCAGTAAATGGAAAGAAGCAGTTGGTGGAAATGTCCGTTGCATAATAGTGGGTGGTGCCGCCTGTCAGCCAAGGTTAATAAAAATATTTACTGCAGCTGGAATACCTGTAATGGAAGGATATGGGCTAACTGAAACTTCACCCGTTATCAGCGTAAACCGGTTTGAAGAAATTGGCAGAATGGTTGGTACGGTTGGTCCTTTACTTCGTGGGGTAGAAGTAAAAATTGCAGAAGATGGTGAGATTCTTTGCAAAGGTCCCAATGTAATGATGGGTTATTATAAAAACCCCGAACTAACTGCTGAATCAATGACTGATGGATGGTATCATACCGGGGATATTGGAATGCTGATAGAAGCAGACAATGGCCCTTATAAACAGTTTTTAAAAATTACAGACCGTAAAAAAGAATTATTTAAAACCAGTGGCGGAAAATATGTTGCCCCATTACCGATTGAAAGTAAATTGAAAGAATCAATGTTTATTGAGCAGGTGATGGTGGTAGGTTCCGAAAGAAAATATGTTGGCGCCCTGATTATTCCCAACTTCCCTCACCTGAAGGACTGGGCAAGACAAAATGGAATTGCAGACAATTCAAATGAATCCCTTGTAAAAAATGAAAAGATAAAAGATTTATATACTGACCTGGTAGAAAGTTTTAATAAATATTTTAACCACGTTGAGCAAATTAAAAAATTCGAATTGCTTTCCCGTGACTGGACTGTTGAAACCGGCGAATTAACTCCCAAGCTTAGTTTAAAACGCAAAGTTATTATGGAAAAGTTTAAAGATTTAGTGGAAAGAATTTATGCTGAATAAGCGGCATTGTTTTGATAATAAATTATTTTTTTATTCGTATGAAAGTAAAAACTCATTTTCCAGTTATCATAGCATTTTTAGTTGCTTCAGTAGCATTCTGCAATGATACCATTGCACAAAAAAAAGAAATTAAAAAAACGGCTGTCAGCGGTTATGTTTTTTGGGACAGTAACCAGAATGGAATAAAAGATAATAATGAAGAAGGAATAAAAAATGTGACTGTATCCGACCAGGTTAATGTAGTGTTTTCTGATGAAAATGGGTATTACCTGCTTAATAGTTTGGAAGGTTTTGGAATTGTTTTTATAAGTGTTCCTAATGGTTTTGCTGTTACAAAAAGTTTCTGGCAAAAAATAAGTCCTGAACAAAATAATACGCCGGTTAATTTTCCCCTGCTTAAAACAAAACCAGTTAGCTCTTTTTCATTTTTACAGGCATCTGATACACATATCAGTGAAAAAAGTATTGACAGGATGGATAAGTTTCGTTCAATAGTTGATTCTGTTAAACCAGATTTGGTTTTAATAACTGGCGATTTGGTGAAAGATGCTTTGAGAGTGCCGGAGAAAGAAGCCACTGGTTATTATGAATTATTTCAAAGGGAGATTCAAAAAATAAAACAACCTGTCTGGCTGGTACCCGGCAACCATGAAATATTTGGCATTGAAAGACATTTATCTTTAGTAAGTCCCAAACATCCTTTATACGGCCGCAATATGTACCGTCATTATTTTGGGCCTGATTATTATTCCTTCAACTACGGCGGTGTGCATTTCATTGCCATCAATAGTTTAGAGTTTGAAGATCTCTGGTATTACGGAAGAATAGATTCCACTCAGCTGGAATGGCTAAAAAGAGATGTTGCTTTATTATCTCCAACTGTACCGGTGGTTACTTTTCAGCATGTACCTTTTTATTGCGGCGGTATGAGTATTGCTCCCTTTGAAAAAGATGGGTTAGGCCGTTCGCTGGAAAAAGAAAAAGGAGTATTGCAATACAGGCATATTGTTTCCAATGCACAGGAAGTGCTGGCCATTCTTAAAAACAATAATTTTCCACTGGCATTGGCCGGGCATTATCATTACCAGCAGAAGTTCAGCCTTGAAGGTGTGCAAACAAGGTTTGAACAAACGGCTGCTATCATCGGCCCTTCAGAAGAAGGTATTATTAAAATGCCTTCCGGTGTTACATTGTATCATGTAACCAATGGAAAGATTGATGAAGGAAAGTTCATCAGGCTGGATAAATAAAAATAGTTGCTGATTTTACTGCAGTAACTCAGGTGGTATTTTTGCTCCCATTTTTTGTGCCTGTGTTATATCACTTTTTGATGCAACAATATTTCCCAATGCCTTATAGGATTTCGCTCTTTCAACAAAATAAAGAGCCTGTGTATTTTTTAAAGAAATTGCTTTATCCAAATCAGGTAATGCCTCTGCATATTTACCCAAAGCATTTTTGCATACACCCCTTTCATAAAAAACATCCGCATTAAAGGCGTCTAATTTTATGTATTCATCATAATCTTTAATAGCCAATTCAAACCTGTTACTGTTGATGTATAACAGGGAGCGGTTTAAATATCCATTTGCATTTTTGGGATTAATTGCTATACCCCGTGTAATTTCTGTCTCTGCTTTTGCCAAATCACCCATTATTGCAAAGGCCACCCCCTTGTTAACTACAATTTCCCCTGTATTTTTTACATCTTTTTTCCCTGCGATAGAATCTTTTTTTTCAGCTTCAATATAACTCGCAATAGCCAGCTGGGCCAGCCTTTGCCTTTCGACGTTATAATTTGGTGTCTCAGCCGGTAAAGTAAGACATTGATCAAAATAAGTTTTAGCCAAGCTATTACGTACACTGGCTTTTTCAGGTTCCAGGTCAATAGCTTTATTATAATATTCAATTGCTTTATTATAATCCTTTTCTTCCTCCCTGTAATAATAGGCGCCATTGCCCCATGCTAACGGATTAGAGGGATACTGTTTTTTTACATAGTCCCACAATACACCGCCGTTCTGCCACACTTTTATTTGCCGGTTGGTTAAAAAAATAAATAATACAAAATATAACCCTATCCCTGCATAAGCGAATGATTTTACATTGGGCTTGTTTAAAACAGCCCATTCAACTGCTTTGGCAGTTAAGAAAAACAATCCAAAATAAGCGATATAAGTAAACCTGTCAGCCAGGAAGCCCTGTCCTGCAGGAAGTACCTGCAGTAAGAACATAACATTGAAAGTGAAAAAAGCCCATCCAAACAACAGCGTTGTTTTTTTATTTTTAAATGCCCATATTAAAAAAGCAATTAGTGCTACCGGAACAATTACCAAAGCAATGTATGCATCAGTAGCTACTGTTTTTGGATAAGGATATACAGGCGACATTAAATAAGGATATATCCATTTTGCCAGGTATGTTGCATAAGATAATGCGCCAACCGCCAGTTTATCTGCAAAAGAATAAACCAATATTAAGCTATCTGAGTCGATAGATTTATTTTGCCCGAGGAAATAAATGCTCAGTAACCCAAAGATTAAAGACAATATCCACAACGGAAGTTTTTCAATAATTAAAATTTTGGGTGACCACCATTTTCTTTTCAAATAAAAATCAATTGCTATCATACTCAGTGGCAAGGTAACTGCCTGCACTTTTGCAAAATAAGACAGTAAGGAAAGTATTATTATTAGCACATACCATTTTGTTTTCCCTTTATCTTTTTGAACATAATTAATATACGATACCAGCGCTGCCATAAAAAACATTCCGTACAATACCTCTTTTCTTTCTGTTATCCAGGCAACAGATTCAACTCTCATTGGGTGGATCCCAAAAAGCAAA
>JBLMVP010000043.1:0-5280 GCA_050256755.1 Sphingobacteriales bacterium
TTATTGAAGGTGTTTTTAAACGTTTCTCCTGTTTTCTTCCTGGTGTTGTCAAGATTATTGGTCTTCACGGAGTCCTTAGTTCCAAAAAGTTGGTTCCTTAATTCATTCTTTGCGTCATTTATCACCTGATTCTTTACAACATTCAACGTGTCTTTTACGGTTTGCTTCACTGTATCAACTTTTGCCTTTGCAAAATTGACAGCCTGCTGCTGCAGTTCCTTTGCTGCATCACCTGCCACTTCTTTCAATTCTGTTTTAATTGTAGGATTGGTGATACTGCCTCCCATTCTGATATTCAGATCAACCATATCTCCCATTTTGAAAGGAACACCTTTATTGCTTGCCTGCGAAACAAGGTTGTTCAATATATTATTCCCTTCGTTGCCGAGATACTTCCGCGGCACTTTCATTTGCACCATGTAGTTTATTGATTGGTCAATACCATGCAGACCGCCGATCTGCATCTCAATATCTTTTACTTTCACCGGGAAAGGTTTAACAAGTACTTTCCCATTTGTGAACTCGATAAAGTTTTTTATGTCTTTAACCGATACTGATTTCAGTTCATCGATCTGTAAAGTATTGGCCAATTTCTCAAGAGGGGCGAATTTTTTCAGAACTCCTTCTATCAATAATAAATTCCCTTTACCTGTCAGGCTGTTCAGATCAGGCATCATGTTACCGTTAAGATTACCTGTCATGGAAAGTTGTGAACTCAGTTTACCATCAAGGAATTGACCGATGGGCATTAATTTCTGAATAGTATTAAAAGCAAAGAATGCTTTTTGCACATTAACATCCTTTACATCATAGTTCATACTGATAGCCGGTTCTTTTTTATTTTCTTTGGTTGAATAAGATCCGTTAAATGCAATTGTCCCATCCAGGGCTTCTGTTTTTACATCCTGAAGTTTTACTGTTTCATCTTTAAGTACCAGCTTCCCATTGATATTATTGTAATCTACTTTATCATATTTCACTTTACCCGCTTTTGCATTTATCGTAAGATCAATATTAGCAGGAACAATAAATGGCGCTGACGAAGCAGATGCTGAACCAGTGGTTGCCGTGTCTGTTCCCATCCAGTCATTCAGGCTCATTTTATCAGCTGTTATATTCAATATTCCGGTCAATAGTTGATCCTGCATGGCGTAGCCAACGAGATTATTCAAAGTCCCGTTACCGGTAAAATTGGTATTCATATAATTTCCGTTCAGTTCTTTCAGTACAACAGTCTTTTGGTTAAATCCAAGTTCACTACTTAAAACTGTCAGACCTGTGGGGTAATCTTTGGAAACATATATCAGATTATTCAACCCGGCATCACCTTTAATAGCGATCTTATCATACTCGCCTTTATCAATAGCTGTTTTATTTCCATCAAAAGCAAGGTTTGCATTTAAAATCCCGGCAATGCTTGTTCCGGGTTCAAGCTTGGTAAACTGTTTAATATTATCCAATGTAAATCTTCCTTTAACTGTTCCTAAAAAATTAGCTGAGGTCGTTGGATGTTGCAGTTCTAAAGAAAAATCTAAGGGATCTTTACCTACTTCAATATGACCTGAAGAAATATTGATTGAAGTGTTATCCGCAATGCCGCCACTGTTTTCCAGGTTTACTTTCATATTACCATTTTGAATTGGTTGTGGAAATGCATTGGATGAATAGAAAAGATTTTTAATATCCAGAAATCCACCGGCGATAAAATCACCTTGCTGGTTTTCCAATGCAGACATTTTCCCTTTGACAAATACATCAGCCCAAATCAATCCTGCAAGTTTAGTATCGCTTGGCAGTTTAACAAACTTAGTAACATTGGCAAGATCCAATTTACCTTTTGCAACTGCATCAATATATTTTATAGTCTCAGGATTTTTAAATAATAATTTGAAATCAAAAGGTTCATTATCCATCTCTATATGTCCTTTTGAAATATCTATAACTGCATTATCTGTTTTGCCATCAGGATTACTGACATGCATTGCCAGTTGTATGTTTTTTACCGGCTTTGGCAGATCGGGATATTGAAAAAAACCATTGGTAACATTGAGGTTTACATCGTAGGCTGGTATCTGCTGCGGACTGTATGTTCCTTTTACAAAACCATTTAAAACCGCTTGTCCGCTGGTTTTTATTTTATCAAATTCCTGTTTGTAAATGCCGGGTATCAATGAAAGGATATCTTTAAACTCATTGGAAGGTGTTTTAAATTTAACATCCATATTGTAGGTACTGTCATTGACCAACTGGAAAAACCCTTCTGCATTCAGCTTAAGATTATTGACTGTAATATCATCGGTTTTAAAATCATATTTGCTGCTTGTATTATCAATACGGAGATCTCCGTCAATGACTGTTTTCACATTACTGAGATATGGTATGGATGCATACGTAAAGTTTATTGCATCAGCTTTTGTTTTGGTTGTCAGCGTAAATATATCTTCAGTAAAATCACCGCTGCCTTCATGATCAAGACCGGATAACTCAGCACTCATATTACTGCTTTCATCGTTATAATAGATATATCCATCACTGATTGCATATTTCTGCAGGTTCATTTTAAATTCAGAAGCTGATGTGTCAGAAGAGCTGGTTGTATCTTTCTTTGCAATATCCCAATTTGTTTTTCCTTCTTTGTTTACCAGGGCATGAATGCGTGGTGATTCTAAAAAAACACCGTACACTTTAATATTTTTCCCTTTGATAGCACTAATAAGATTAACAGAAACATCAAATGTTTTTGCTGAGATCAATGTGTCTTTGATAAATTCATTTGTGCCTACAATTGATAAATCATCCAGCGCAATAGATATTTTAGGGAAATGACGGAACAATGAAAGAGTTACATTTTTAAAATCAACTTTAGCCGTAAGATTTTTGTTGACCTCTTTTTTAACAAGCTGCGTTATTTGTTTTTGGAACAGGATCGGAGTTGCAAAAGCTGCGGTAATTAATACAAGCAGTATGATACTGGTTACTTTCAGGGTTTTTCTGAATATCGTTTTCATAGTTATTGGTTTGTTGTGGTTTTTTGTCCATCAAAAATGTAAATATAAAGCCAATAAAATTCTCCGGAAAAGTAAAAACCCTTGGTTTTATTTCATAATGGCTACTAAAATGACTTGCTAACGTCAATGATCATTCAGCGGCAAACCTCTTTTCTGCCACTCAATCCAGTTAACATATTCAGAAGCTACACGATGTTCTTCCATAGTAATACAATTATCAACCGGGCAAACTAATTTACATAGATTACATCCAACACATTCTTCATCTATAATTGTATAAGTATTGTATGGCTTTCCATATTCTAATTTGATAGATTGATGGGAGGTATCCTCACAGGCAATATAGCAGAGGCCGCAGTGAATACATTTATCCTGGTTTATTTTGGCGATGTGATGATAGTTAATGTCAAGGTCTTCCCAATGGGTAATAGCTGGAACACTTTTCCCTATAAAATCATCCAATGTTTTAAATCCTTTTTCATCCATCCAGTTATTTAATCCTTCACACATATCTTCAATAATCCTGAACCCATGTTTCATTACAGCTGTACAAACCTGTACATTGTTTGCACCGAGTAACATAAACTCCACTGCATCTTTCCAGGTACTGATTCCTCCAATACCTGAGATTGGAACTGTTTTGGTTAAATCATCCTGTGCAATGGTAGTAAGCATTTTTAATGCAATTGGTTTTACTGCCGGGCCACAATATCCACCAAACACAGATTTACCTGCTACATAAGGATTTGGAACGAATGTATCCAAATCAACACCTGTTACAGATTGAATAGTGTTGATTAATGATAACGCATTTGTTCCTGCCTTTACAACCGAACGGCCTGTTGGTACAACGGAATGAACATTGGGAGTAAGTTTAGTGATAACAGGGATTGTTGCAGCTTCCATCACCCATTCTACCACCATGCAGGCAATCTCAGGATCTTGTCCAACTGCTGCACCCATTCCACGTTCCGTCATTCCGTGCGGACAGCCAAAATTTAATTCGAATCCATGTGCACCGGTATCTTCTACTTTTTTAATTAACTCATGCCAGCTTTTGCGATCGTTATCTGCCATTAAAGAAACAATCATTGCCCTGTCAGGAAACATCTTTACACACTCAGCAATCTCTTTTAGATTAATGTCCAGTGGCCGATCACTGATTAATTCAATATTATTAAAACCCATTACTCTTTGTCCGCCATAATCAACAGCAGAATACCTTGACGAAACATTCTTTACCTGAGAACCCAATGTTTTCCAAACCACACCACCCCAGCCTGCTTCAAAAGCACGAAGCACGTTATACTTTTTATCTGTAGGAGGTGCACTCGCCAGCCAAAATGGATTGGGCGATTTAATACCGAGGAAGTTTGAACTAATGTCTGCCATAAAATATTTTTTAAACAATTACTGATTAGTAATTAATTCCCAGATAATTTAAAATAGCTTTTGCTCCATCTTTCCCTGCCTGAACTGCATCCACCACTTCTTTACCTCCGTTAACAGCATCACCACCCGCGAACACAGCTTTGATGTTTGTTGCACAACTTTTATCAATTACAATCTTTCCGTTTTTGTTTTCAATTTTATTGCTGTTTACTAATTCTTCAAAAGGAATTTGTCCAGCCGCTTTTATCACCATGTCAACATCTAATGTAAATGTTTCACCGGTATCAACAGGAGAACGACGACCACTTGCATCTGGTTCACCTAATTTCATTATACTGCAAACAAGCTGCTCTACTTTGCCATTACCTTTTATTTCTTTGGGAGCAGCTAACCAGATTATTTCACAACCATCCAGCATAGCAATATCCAGTTCATGTTGTGTGCAGGGCATTTCTTCTTTAGTACGGCGATAAATCATTGTCACTTCCCTTGCTCCAAGACGTTTAGCTTGTGTAGCTGCATCAATGGCTGTCATTCCCATTCCTATAACAGCAACTTTATCGCCAATGGCAACAGAAGGGTAACCATCTTTCCTTAATTGATAAATAAATTTGATGGCATCCTCTACACCTTTTAGGTTCTCCCCGGGGATATCAAGTTGACGTGCAACACCCACTCCAATGCTGAGATAAACTGCATCATAATTCTTTTGCAAATCGACCAATGAAATACTTTGCCTGCCGGCAGACAGGTTTTTTCCTAATTCCCGGCTATACTTAATTTCAATTCCGCCTAATGATAAAATATAATTTACTTCATCTTCACAGAATTGTGGTGTTACTTTATACGCTGCAATTCCATAAGTCATCAATCCGCCCCC
>JBLMVP010000044.1:0-3491 GCA_050256755.1 Sphingobacteriales bacterium
AATTGGTGGAAACGAAACCCTAATTTTTGGAGTCTATGCAAAAACAGGATATTATCCAATAACTGAAACTTTCAACTCACTTATGAAGAAGACGGCCTCTATGATTAAGATAACAAACTTGCTTATTTTATGCAGTTTTTTTACCTGCTTTATCATTTCCTGTAAAGAGAAGAAAGAAGATTTCCTGTCAATTACCCCACTTAGTGATTACATGCCACTGGCTGTTGGGAAATATTTCATTTATCGTTTAGATTCTACTGTATCTTCTGAAGATTCCAAATCATTAATTGTACATAAATACCAGGTAAAAGATTCGATAGATGCGATAGTTACTGATGCCCAGGGAAGGCAATCCTATCGTATCCGCAGATTTATTACTGATTCACTGGGCATCGGACCATGGCTGGATAATGCCACATTTTTTGCGACACCAGTTTCAAATACATCAACCGGTGAAAGCATTGAGTTCGTTGACAACAATCTCCGGTTTATAAAATTAAAATCTCCTTTAAAAGATGGGTTTACCTGGCCGGGAAATTCATACATCAACACAACTACTTCTACAGTAAAATATCTTAACGGTTGGAATTATACTTATGAAGATCTCGGATTACCTCTAACGATTGGCAATCAAAATTACCCGGATGCTGTAACGGTATTACAGCAACCTGACGAAGGAGGGTTATTAAACCTTGCTGACCCCGCTGTTAAATTTGACGAAAGAAATTATTCTATTGAAAAATATGCCAATGGCATTGGCCTTGTTTATAAGGAATTTATTCACTGGGCTTTTCAGCGGGATCCTAACGATGACAATCATTATTACTTTGAAGAAAACAGTTATGGTGTAAAACTTACACTAATAAACCACAACTAAGCTGTTCAAAATAATTGACTTTTATTTGTTGTGAAACAATTTTGTTATGAAGAGGTTTTGTGTAATCATCCTTACTTTAGTTTCATTTCACCTGACAGGTTATTCACAATTCAGTAAATACATTATCCGTTTTAAAGATAAAAACAATACCCCCTATTCATTAACTGCGCCATCTGCTTATCTCTCTTCCAAATCTATTCAACGCAGAATAAATCAAAATATAAGTATTGACAGCACAGATCTGCCTGTCAATCCATCCTATATTCAGACCGTTTTAAATACAGGTACAGTAACATTATTAAACCGAAGCAGGTGGCTTAATGCAATTACTATTCAAACCAATGATGCGGCTGCATTAACAGCCATCAGTAACTTATCGTTTGTAAAATCATCTAACCCAATTGCATTACGGGTTGCTCCTTCAAAACCGGTAAATAAGTTTAATGAAATAATAACTCCTGTTCAAAGAATAAGTGGCAACCAGGATTTAACTGGCAACTACTATGATTATGGTTTAGGTAATGATCAAATACATCTTACTAACGGGGAGTTTCTGCACAATATTGGCTTGCATGGAGAAGGAATAACCATGTCGCTATTAGATGGCGGTTTCTTTGGGTACCTGACTAATACCGCATTTGACAGTGCCAGAAAATACAACCAGTTTTTGGGCACCTGGGATTTTGTAGCTAATGAGGCAAGTGTAAATGAAGACAATGCTCATGGCATGAACTGCCTGAGTGAAATTTGTGCCAACTGGCCAGGCACTTTAGTGGGCACTGCCCCCAAAGCTAATTGCTGGCTTTTCCGGACCGAAGATGCTGCTACTGAACAACCCATTGAGGAATACAACTGGGCCAGCGGCGCAGAATATGCTGACAGTGTTGGTACAGATATTATTTCCAGCTCATTAGGCTATAATACATTTGACAATATAAGTTTTAATCATACTTATGCAGACTTGAATGGTAATACAACTCCATGCAGCATTGCCGCTGATCTTGCAGCTAAAAAAGGAATATTAGTAGTAAACAGTGCCGGCAATGAAGGTACAAATGCATGGAAATATATTATTGCACCTGCTGATGGCGACAGTGTCTTGACTGTTGGTGCTACTACTACCAGCGGAACGATTGCATCGTTCTCCGGCTATGGTCCTTCATCTGACGGGCAAGTAAAACCTGGTGTTGTAACTACAGGACAAAATATTATTATAGCAGGCACCAATAGTCAACTTGCCACATCAAGCGGAACTTCTTTTTCCTGTCCAAATATGGCAGGACTTACTGCTTGCTTATGGCAGGCTTTCCCGGAATACAATAACATGAAAATTATTGATGCGATTCAAAAAAGTGCCGATCATTATTCAGCTCCCGGCGATCATTATGGTTATGGCATTCCCAATATGAAAACAGCTTTTGGAAATTTGTTGGTTGATTATGCTGCTTCATCTTCTGGTATTTATAATTGCCAGGCTACAATTAACTGGACGAGCAAGGATTTGTCGATGATGAAATATGAAATAGAAAGAAAATTGCCGGGTGAACCCTTTTATACAAAAATCAGTGAGGTGAGCGGTCAGGGTAATTCATTAACCATACACAACTACCAATACATTGATGCGCTGAGTAATGCACAGGCAGGAACCGTCTCCTACAGGATAAAACAAATTATTGATACTGCTCTGGCAACTTTAACAGGAGTGTATCTGGATACAACAGATGTTTTGCTGGCCAATGCCTGTTTAAGTGCCGGTAATCCAAATGCTGAAGAAAATAAAATAACTGTTTACCCCAACCCTGCTGATAAAGTATTGACTGTTTCAATTTATACAAAAGTCTCCGTTAACCAGCTATTCATTACCATTTATGATGCGAATGGAAAGACAGTTTTTCAAAGCGAAAAATCAAAACCATCGGGTACAACAATATTTAATTTACCCGTTGCAAAATTGGCAGGAGGAGAATATATAATTGTTGTTTATAACGGGAGAAAAAAAATAAATTCAGCCAAATTCATCAAGTCATAATGGTTTTTGTAATAAAGCCGCAAACATGGTATCAGCTTTTTTATCATAGCCTTTCAACACTTCCTGTTTTATTAATTGTAAATGAAATTTCTCCCGGATAAAATTCACCAGCTCTTCGTTTTCCCTTTTAAATACCGAACAGGTAATGTAGAGAAGATGACCACCCGGCTTTAATTTTAAGACAACATTAGTGATGATCTTTTTTTGAAGCTGACTGTATTGCCCAATGGCTGAATTATTGAAAAAATACAATTGCTCCGGCGTTCTGCTCCATGTACCGGAACCACTACAGGGAACATCCGCAATAATTAAATCAAAGTTGGTAGCCGGCAACTGGCAATTGACAGTTGACAAATCAGCTAAGAAAGAATTATAGTTTTTAATTCCTGCTTCATCAAACCGTTTTTTCAGATTGTATAAAATACTTTCTCTTATATCAGAAACAGTCAAATCAATGTTACCCGATACATCTTTTACTAAAATAGATTTACCACCGCTGGCTGCACAGCAATCCCATACTTTGTAAGTTGAAGGTTGAAGGTTGATAGTTGACAGTTGCATTAACTCCCCTGCTCTTTGCGAATT